>JBCCFC010000301.1:0-11617 GCA_039029935.1 Chloroflexota bacterium | reverse complement strand
CTCTATCCATTCTGGTCGGTATGATGGAGATAGTTTTCGCAAAAGGTAGTGGAGAGCCGGATGAATTGAAAGGTTCACGTCCGGTTCGGGGAGGGGCGGTTGGAAAAGCGGGTCATGCCGCTCGCTGGCCGTCTACTCTACGTCGGTGAGTTAAACCGAATACTGACCTACCGAATACTGACCTACCGAATACTGACCTACCGAATACTGACCTACCGAACACCGACCCACTGAACACCGACCCACTACAACAATGGAACCAAAACTTATGACAATTCAAGAATTTTTACCCGGTCTGGGTATGGGCGAACTCACATCGCAAATGGCAGATAGTTGGACATCTATCGTTGAGACGCCTGTCTATATCATTGTCGGCGTGACAGGAGTGGGCAAGAGTACAACGATTGAAGCACTGCAAGCACTGGGCGTGGAGGTGACATTGCTGCCCAATCGACGTGCTCTGACAGACCATCTCATCATCAGCTACTTGCAACAACAGGATGGCGACCCGATTAAACCTGTCAAAGACCGGATTCAACGCTTTGATTATACACGTCGCTATCGTGAGCGATTTGCTGGCGGTATGGCACATGCTTTAGCGCAGCTTAAGCTCAAAATCGGCAAGCAGCATGGGATGATCTTTTTTGATGGCCTGCGTGGGGAAAACGAAGTCACCTGCGCGCTCGAAGAGTTGCCCAACGCGCAGTTCATTGTGTTGGCTGCTCCCGATGTCGTGCGGACACAACGTCTGCTGGGTCGAGCTGATAGCTTTGATCAGGTCAGTGCAAGTGAGCGTACAACACAGAGCCACTCACTGGATATCGAGGGAATCGAAGATCTGTTTTCACAGCAGGAAATCGATCAATTACTGGCATTGGTAGATGGCGAGACGGTGACAATAGACGACCTACGCGCCAAGCTCCAGATTGTGATGACCGAGCGGCGCAACTATGACCCCACTGCGACAGCATCAGTATTGATGACGCGTGTGCCAGAGCGAACGCTGATTGTGGACACGACAATGAATACCCCAGAGGAAGCAGCCCAGCAGATTCAAGCGTTTATGAAATGAATTAGGTAAGGAATAGCGATTATTTAACTATCACAAGTTGAGTGAGCACGCCCCGTGCGGATTTCACCGAAATGAGTACGTTATTTAATCGCTATTCCTAAGAAGCTCAACAGTCAATTTGACAAATTTATGTAATATCCTTAACATGTCCACAAAACCATTCCTAAATATTTTTCTTCAATCACTTTCTTGTTATCTATTAATACCCTGTACACTAAATTTTTGAGGGTTTTTACACTGGCAAAATCCTCAAAAACTTAGTGTACAAGGTAAATTAACCATTATTCATCAATTATTTTGAAAGGATTCACGATGAAAACATTAAGGTATATCCATTCTGGGAAAAATCCGTTGGTTGGGGTTCCGGCAATGCTGTTTGTGACAGCCATTGTTGTTGCTACTCTACTTCTGTCCACAGGAACAGTCCATGCTGCCGAACCACAGCAGGCCAACGTTGAACTCACCGTTGCATTGACTGGGGCAGCCGAAATTCCTGGTCCTGGTGATGATGATGGCACAGGAACAGCAGTCTTGACCTTTGATTTTACAGCGAATCAAGTCTGTTACACCTTGGAGACAGCAAACATTGCCGAGCCGTCTGCGGGACACATTCACATTGGGGCAGCGGATGCATCTGGCGGTGTTGCGCTTGCACTGTTTGGTGATGCGGCAGGGGCAGCCAATGGTTGTGCCGATACTGACGCTGCAACCATGAACTCGATTTTGGCAGATCCTACAGGACACTATGTCAATATCCACAACGCGGAGTTTGGTGCTGGCGCGATCCGAGGGCAACTGGTTTCCGGCACAACGTTAATGGTTCAACTATCGGGCAACAATGAGGTACCCGGCCCAGGTGATGATGACGGTTTGGGTACGGCAACACTGACAATGGATGCCAGTTCTAATGTCATCTGCTATACGTTGGCGACACAAAATATTGCTGAACCCACAGCGGGTCATATCCATGAAGGTGCATCGGGTGAGTCTGGTGGTGTTGCAGTTGCACTATTCGCAGACCCAGCCAATGCGGCCAGCGGTTGTGTCAATACGGATGCCGATACATTCAGCCTCATCGAAAACACGTTGACTGGCTATTATATCAATATCCATAATTTGGACTTTCCCGCTGGAGCCATTCGCGGACAGTTATCAAGTGATACGCCAACTGCATTAGACGTGACCGAGGAACCTGTAATTCACAGTTGCTATTTGCCGTTGATTGCCATTCAGTAACGTTAATCAACACAAATTCATAATTGACAAGAGTCACAACTTTCGTTATAATGGGAAAAATTTTGATTGAAGTTTGATATTCAATCAAAGAGATAGCATAAAATCGTTCGTTCAATCAAGATTAAAACTATGTTTAATCAATCTAATTTTAATCAATCTAATAAAATTATCACAACAAAATTGTTGAAATTGTTTAGCAATTTTATCAATAACAATGTAGTGGTGCTTCTTAGCGAGCTTCTGGTGGTTGTCATTATTAGCCAGAAGTTATTTGTAGTTGGAGAAGCATAAGAACGAACGTCGTGTAAAACGTAGGTTTCTAAAAGACTCTTTCCAACTAGGGAAGGGTCTTTTTTTATGCCTATAAAAGAAACGATAGCTAGTCAGGCTGTCAGCTAGTCAGGCTGTCAGCTAGTCAGCTAGTCAGCTAGTCAGGCTCAAATGCTGAAGTGCTGAAGTGCTGAAGTGCTGAAATGCTGAAATGCTGACAACCTGAAATGCTATATTATGATACGGAGAATTGAATCATGGGCAATGGACAACAGCTTGTTGTTGAAGCGCATACCAGCGAAGATAGCTCTCTGTCTGGTGAAAGCTCCAGCGAAAGGAGTCATGCTGCGGCCAATACGGGTGACATCAGCCCTGAGCCACGCATGATGACGGGTTCACAGATGATCTGGGAATCGATGGTATGTGAAGGCGTTGATGTAATCTTTGGACATCCTGGTGGAGCCATTCTGCCAGCATATGATGCGCTTTCGGAATATGAAGCAGATGGTCGTCTTCATCATGTGCTTGTGCGTCATGAACAGTGTGCCGCACATATGGCTGATGGATATGCCAGAACCACGGGTAAAGTCGGTGTCTGTGTCGCCACCAGCGGACCAGGCGCAACCAACTTGGTCACGGGGCTGGCAACCGCACAGATGGACAGTGTGCCCATCGTGGCTATCACAGGCCAAGTCCCCACCAATCTGCTGGGTACGGATGCATTCCAAGAATCGGATGTGGTTGGTGTCACACAACCCGTCTGTAAGCACAACTATCTCGTTACGGATGTCAATGAATTGCCTTTGATCATGAAAGAGGCGTTTTACATTGCCCGTGAAGGGCGTCCCGGTGTGGTTTTGGTTGACATTTGTAAGGATGTCCAAAATAATACAGGCGAGTTCCGGTATGATATGGATGTTGAATTGCCTGGATTTGAGCCTTGGCCGAGCGTTGATATCAAGAGCATTATGGATGCCGCTGAGTTGATCAACAACGCCAAAAATCCATTGATCATGGCCGGACATGGGGTTCACTTGGCGGGTGCAAGCAAGGAGTTGCTGACGCTGGTCGAACGTGCCGAAATTCCCACCGTGACAACGCTGCTGGGTACAGGCAACATTCCAGAAAGCCACCCGCTCAGTTTGGGCATGGGCGGTATGCATGGTGAGGCGTTTGCCAACAAAGCAGTGCAAGCCTGTGATCTGCTGATTGCAATGGGGATGCGCTTTGACGACCGCATCACCGGGCGGCTGGACCAATTTGCCAAGCAAGCCAAGGTCATCCACTTTGAGCTAGACAAGGCCGAAATCGGCAAAAATGTCGCACCGGATGTGCCTGTTGTCGGCGACCTGGGTGAAACATTGCCTGCACTGTTGCCACATATCGAGCAGAACAAACATCCAGAATGGCTGGCAACGCTGCGTGATTGGCAGAATGAAACTGCAGACACTGACATTTTGAACTATGAAGTCGATGAACTGATTCCACCATTTGTCATGCGTAGTCTGTGGGACAAGACCAAGAACGCGCTCAAATCACCCGTAATCGTGACGGATGTCGGTCAACACCAGATGTGGGAGTGTCAATATTATATCCACGACCATTCAGGACAGTTGTTGACAAGCGGTGGTTTGGGTACAATGGGGTATGCATTGCCCGCAGCCATTGGCGCACAAATCGCCGATAAAGATCGGTTGGTCTGGGTCGTTGCTGGCGATGGCGGTTTCCAGATGACGCTGCAAGAACTGGCCGTGCTCCATCAAGAACAGTTGCCCGTCAAGATTGCGATTATCAACAATGGCTTCTTGGGCATGGTACGCCAGTGGCAACAGATTTTCTATGATAAACGTTACACAGGGACACCGATTATCTCGCCCGATTATGTCATGTTGGCACAGGCATATGGCATCCCTGCCAAAGTTGTGTCCACGCCAGAAGAAGTTGGCCCCAGCATTGAAGAGGCCAACAAGACACCTGGCCCCTATCTAATTGACTTCCGTGTCATGGAAGAGGTCAACGTCTATCCAATGGTTGCGCCTGGCGCTGCCGTTGATGACCTGATTCGTCGCCCACCTGTAACACAAGGGCATAGTGGCATTGAGCCTAGCTGGTAAGGAGACCTATTATGAAATATACACTAGCGGCCTGGATGCGCGATAAGCCCGGTGTTTTAAATCGAGTTTCAGGGCTGTTGCGTCGGCGCAATTTTAACATAGACAGTTTACAAGTCAGTTCAAGCGAAGAGCCGGGCATCAGCCGGATGACCTTTGTGGTCGATGGTGATGCACACATGGCTGATCAGGTTATCAAGCAACTGCGGAAAATTGTTGATGTGACCCGTGTGGAAAACCTGAGTGACCGCCCAATTGTCTCGCGTGAAATGGCCCTTATGCGGGTGAACACAACGCCTGAAACACGTGCTGACATTGTACAAATCGTTAGCATCTATCGTGGCGATGTGATTGACGTGGCCTTGGACAGCATGGTCATTCAGGTGGTTGAGACGGAAGAGAAGGTAGACTCAATCATCGAGTTGATGGATAATTTTGGGCTGTTGGAGCTTGTCCGCACAGGTCCTGTTGTTGTGACGCAGGGCAAAAAGCAACAAAAATTTAAAGGCTCAACGGCTGTCTGGCGTGCCAGCAGCATGAATGGCAATGGTGCAACCGACAAGTTGGCTGCGCGTATGGCAACAGGTGGTGTATAATTGTACTACAACGGATTGAGGTGGGGAATGGATTTACTTAGCACCCACACGCGAGAAAAAATACGTTCCCGTCCTAAATCCGCTGTAGTATTGCATAAATTTATTTTGAAACTTTTTAAGTTTCACTCAATTGTTTTATTCATTATTATCAACCAAAAAGAAAGAGACTGAATTCAAATGGCGAAAATTTATTACGAAAATCAAGCAGACTTTAGCCTTTTAGATGGCAAAAAAATCGCGGTGATTGGCTACGGTAGCCAGGGACATGCCCATGCACTCAACCTAAAGGACAGTGGAGCGGATGTACGCATTGGCCTATATGAAGGCAGTAAGAGCAAGGCCAAAGCTGAAACCGATGGATTGCGCGTAGTCAGCAATGCCGAAGCTGCTGCCGAAGCCGACTTTATCATGATTGTGTTGCCAGACCCGATTCAGGCCAAGGTCTATGAAGAAGATATTGCACCTAATTTGAAGGAAGGCGATACCATCATGTTTGCGCATGGCTTGAACGTTCGCTATGGCTTTATCACTGCACCAGAGGGCGTTGACATTTCAATGGTTGCACCCAAAGCACCAGGACATCGTGTCCGTGAGGTCTTTACCGAAGGCTCTGGGGTGCCCGCATTGGTCGCCGTACATCAGGATTCTAGTGGCAATGCACTCGCCAATGCACTCGCCTACGCCAAGGGCATCGGTAGCGCACGTGCGGGTATCCTTGAGACAACTTTTGCCGAAGAGACCGAGACCGACCTCTTTGGTGAGCAGGCTGTCCTTTGTGGCGGCGTCAGCGAGTTGGTCAAAGCTGGTTTTGAGACGTTGGTCGATGCGGGCTACCAACCGGAAATTGCCTACTTTGAATGTCTGCACGAACTCAAGTTGATTGTTGATCTCATGTACGAAGGTGGCCTCAACTATATGCGCTACAGCGTCAGTGACACGGCAGAATGGGGCGATTACAAGAGCGGTCAGCGTGTGATCACCGATGAGGTTCGACAGGCCATGAAGGGTGTCCTCAAAGACATTCAAGATGGTTCATTTGCAGAAGAGTGGATGGACGAGTATCACGGTGGTGGCAAGATTTACTACAACCGTCGTGAGGCAGAGCAGAGCCAGCAGCTTGAGACTGTCGGTAAAGAACTGCGCAAGATGATGTCCTTTATGGATGCGAAAGAAATTGGGTAATTGTCGGTGGGTCGGTAAGTCGGTGGGTCAGTAGATCAGTAGGTCGGTGAGTCAGTTCCGGTCTACCGAACACCGACCTACCAAACACCGACCTACCAAAATCATACGAAAGGGGGTGATGCTTTATGGACGATGGTCTCCTTGATCTTAAAGGTGATCTTCAAAAGGATAATGTACAACTTTATCAACAATTTGTAAATAACTATAGTCAGTTTAATATCAATCAATTTATCATTCAGCAATCACTCTCTGGAGTAAATACTTATGAGTAATACAACAGCAAATAATACAATTTCTTTGGCAGATGCATCAACCAGCACATCAACGGGGGCCAGTGCTATTGATGATGTGGATGTGAGCCAATTTAGGATCGACGACATCCGCGCCCATGCTCGCGAGATTGCGCATGGCAATATCGTACAGGTCTTTGACACAACTTTGCGTGATGGTGAGCAAAGTCCTGGAGCCACACTAAATTCACAGGAAAAATTGGAAATCGCACGCCAACTGGCAAAATTGGGTGTTGATGTTATGGAAGCGGGCTTTCCTGCCGCCAGCCCTGGTGATTTGGATGCCGTTCAGCAAATTGCCAACACCATTGGTTGTGAAGCACGTGTCGATGCCGATGGCAATGTTATGCCGCCACCCAAAATTGCGGGGCTGGCACGCGCCAACAAGAACGACATCGACAAGGCATGGGAAGCGGTGCAAGGCGCAGTGCGACCTCGTATCCATACCTTCATCGCCACCAGCGATATTCACATGGACCACAAGTTGCGCATGAGCCGCAATGAGGTGCTGGAAACTATCGGCGATATGGTTGAATACGCACACAGTCTGTGTGACGAGATCGAGTTTAGCCCCGAAGATGCAGGGCGTAGCGACCCAGCGTTTCTGGTACAGGTGTTGGAAGTTGCTATCCGTGCAGGTGCAACCACACTGAACATTCCAGACACAGTGGGCTACACCACACCGGAAGAGTTTGGTGGGCTGATCAAACATCTGCGTGAAAATGTACCTGGTGGTGAAGATGTCATCTTCAGCACCCACTGTCACAACGACTTGGGACTGGCAACGGCCAATACGCTAGCAGGTGTGCAAAATGGCGCACGTCAGGTAGAAGTGACCATCAATGGCATTGGCGAACGCGCTGGCAACACCAGCTTGGAAGAAAGCGTTATGGCAATTGAGGTGCGCGAGCCTGTCTTTGGCCTGACCACCAACATTACACCACAGGAAATCCATCGTAGTAGCGACATGGTCAGCCGCTATACAGGCATGGTCATTCAGCCCAACAAGGCCATCGTCGGGGCCAACGCCTTTGCACACGAGGCAGGCATCCACCAAGATGGTATGCTGAAAAACAAGCGCACCTATGAAATCATGGACGCCTCTACGATTGGCCTGAACCAAAGCAAGCTGGTATTGGGCAAACATAGTGGCCGTCATGCCCTGCGCAGCAAACTGGAAGAGATGGGCTACACACTGTCTCGTGAAGAATTGCAGGATGTCTTTGTGCGCTTTAAAGATTTGGCGGACAAGAAAAAGACCGTCACCGATGTCGATTTGGAGGCACTGGTGGGCGATGAACTGTATCAGCCAGAGGAAGTGTGGGAATTGATGGATGTTCAGGTGCAGTGTGGCAGCACCGTGACACCGACAGCCGTGGTGACATTGCGTGAGAGCAGCACGGATAAACAGCACCGCGACGCTGGTTTTGGGACAGGGCCTGTTGACGCTGTTTACAAAGGCATCAATCGCATTGTCGGTATCGAAACCAACCTGTCCGAATATTTGGTGCAAGGTATCACCGATGGTATGGATGCCAATGGCGATGTGACTGTGCGCATTGAGATACCAGAAGAGTTTGGCTATGCTGAAACCGCACAAGGTCGCCAACGTCGTCGTCTGTTTAGCGGGCGTGGCGTTGATACGGACATCGTGGTTGCCAGCGCCAAGGCATATATGCAGGCGGTCAACAAAGCATTGGCGGCACAGGGTACAGAAAGTTCTGCTGTCAACATTGCGGCGGATGTAGCAATGCCTATGGCGGCGTAAGCATTAGCTAATTAGAAACCGAGTTTTTTATAAAAGCTCGGTTTCTCTCATAGTCCAGCATAGAAATAGACAGATTCTTAAAGGTTGTTCACACACAGAACCATGAAAAAATTCAATCAACATACAACACATACTAAGTCACCATACAAATTCATGATGCTTGTCATGAGTTTTGTGATCGCTCTCAGCCCCATTATCCCTGAAAAGGGTCTGTCTTCATTTTCGATTGCACAAACCACTGCTAAAATTACTGCACAAACAAGTAACGAGGAAGTACCTTGTGCCAACGTTGCCGAAGCCGATTTACGCAACGCACTCAACGAGGTTGCTCAGGATTTGGTTGCCAGCAATGGCGCAGATATCGACATCGCGACCATTGTCAATCGCCAATGGACAACGCTCAACGTGGATGCCTTGATTGATGCCCGTGTTGATGAGGCGGTGGCAAGGCTTCAACGTGAGACCGATATTTGGGACAAGTTCCTATCGGGATGGTCGCCGGAAAAAGCCGAGGAATTGACGACGCAGGTGGCCGACTACACCTTTGGTAGTATCGAATTCCGTGAGGCCATTGATGCGCTCTCTCTGGCGATTGCCGAAGATATTGCCGTTCAACTAACAGCTATCTCCGCCGAGTCGGTTGCGGTCACATTGGTCTGTTTGCGTTCATTTATCGACAACAACTACTCCACAGCCATTGTCTCCGCCTTTGCTCAACAGCTAGAAGCATCTACCGAAGGAATTACGCTGGACAGTGAGGAACTTGAGACAGGCATTTTGTCGATTGTCGAGATGCACCAAGTGGGGCTGGGTGGTATTGGCGTGATTATTGCCGCACAGATCGCCAAGGGGATTGTTCAACGCATTGGCCGCACGATTGCAAAACGGGTTGGGGGACGTGTTGTTGGTCGCGTCGTTGGGCGCGCAGGCTCGTCAATCATCCCCGCAGTTGGTTGGGTAGTAGGCTTGGGATTAATCGCCTATGATCTCTACACCAGCCGCGACGGTGCATTGCCCGAAATTCAAACATCACTCAAATCGCTGGACGTAAAAAGTACGCTTAAAACAGCCATCATTGACGAAGTGGAACCAGAACTACGACGTGAATTGCCCGAACTCGCCCGTCAAATTGCCAATGAACTCTACAATGAATGGCAAGAGTTTAACCGCAAATACCGCCAAACGCTATCCCTAGCGGAACAGAACGCTGACTTCCGTGCCATCCTCACCGAAATTGGCGATCTACCCAAAGTAGCAGAATTGGCTGATATTGTGATTCAAAGTATTGGCCAACTGGGCTTTGAGCAGTCAATTCTCGACGGCTCATTTTTGCAGGCGGCGGGTTTACCACTTGAGGCATTTGAGATTGCACGTCACAATGGTTCCCTGTCCGAAACGCTCTCATGGGCAGAGATGGCAGACTCATATCTATCGACCGTCGTAAACCTTGAACTCTACAAACACAAATCACCAGATAGCGTCACCCGTGAAACACTAGAAGCCCTTGCCGAAGTTACAGACCCTGCCATTGCCGCCAAACTATCCCTACTCACCAATGAAGAAATTAGCACCCTGCACACACTCGCCACCGCCAACATGAATGAATTGGCGGAGACCCTTTCTGCCGATGATCTCGCATGGGTCGCGTCATATATTGATGAACTTGACCAGATGCAGACCAATCGTCTGATCTCTCGTCTTATTGCCGAGCCTGGGGTAATCGATACACTGAAAAGTGAGCGAACCCGTTCCCTACTGGCAGATAGCGAAGATGTTGGTGCTGCCATTGACTTCCTCACCAGCCCCGACAGTTTTGTGAACTTGGCAACCGACCTCGTGAGCCAAGTCAACGGGTCGAGTACCGTCTCGATTCCACTCATGATTATGAAATATACAGCCCAACGCCTTGCACTGGTCGTTGGCATTCTTTTGCTCGTGATATTATTGTTCTTGTGGATGCTCTATCGTTCGTTGTTTGGTAGACAAGTCGTGATTCGGGTTGAGAAAGATTAAACGTTGATGATGCTTTGTTGGTTTTTGCTCGTATAGATTTTTTGGAGGTATAAGCCGATGACTGTTTTGACAAAAACAAAAGATGTTTCCCCTGCCCAAGCTGATATCATGAGAATTGAAGATGTATACAACCCAAGTTATGGAAATGGTGCAGAAAACAACGGTGCATCGGGCAATGGTGTACACAAACCCTCGACTACCAACAAAGGTGTAGTCGCACCTGAGTCAACCGATGACGACATCTATAAATACGGGTGGCGTTATGTCAAAGAGATTGACGAAGAGGGCAATATCACCTATACAGGAGAAATCATACCACTCAAACAGGAGGACCTCCTCCACCCAGAAGAAGAGGATTATCACGTGCAAAACGCAAAACATGGCATCAACATCGCAACATTAACGGCTGCCTGTGACCGACAGCTCGCCTATGAACCAAAACATGTTATCCTGTCAGACACGCTCGTCAAGTGGGAGTCGCCAACGGTAAAACCACTTGGCCCAGATATAGCCATCTTTCTGGACTCAGATTTGAAAGGTAGTAGCCCCGGCACATACATTGTTGGGGAGCATGGTTCTGCACCAGAAATGGTAATTGAGCTATCATCAGAATCGACCTATGAAAATGATTTTAAGAAAAAATTACGGTTGTATGAAGAAGTTGGCGTTCCATACTATTTTATTGCCGATAATGTTGCGAAGGATCACAAATTTTATGGCTATCAACTGACCAATGATGGCTATGTAGCAATCGAACCCAATGAACGTGGTCAAGTTTGGATGGAACCCGTTCAGATGTGGCTCGATTGGCATGAGGATGATGGCGACCTGATTAAATGCTATCGTAAAGATGGTAAACCTGTTCTAACTTCAGCAGAATTTCAACGTTTATATGATGAAACGGTTGAAAAGTACGAACAGACTAAACTGTTGCTTCAGCAAGAATCCGAACGAGCTGATCAGGCTGAGATGTTAGTAAAACAGAAAGCTCAACAAGTAAAGGAAGAGCGTCTTCTCAAAGAGCAGGAGGCTCAACGTGCTGAACAGGCAGTTCAACAAGCAGAGGAAGAGCGTCTTCT
>JBCCFC010000300.1:0-11619 GCA_039029935.1 Chloroflexota bacterium | reverse complement strand
GAGATATTCCAGCTGCAAAATGGCGCCGCTGTTCTCATCTAGTTATTGATGAGATATCCATGGTGGATGGGCTGAGATATGTTTATAATCACTAAATGCCATTTTGCATAAGCCTCCCAATCTCGTCAACACTTCATCAAATTTCCCTTTGTGGCAAGGTAATACTAAACCAATTCGTATTGGAAAAAAGCATTGGTTTACCCAAGGCATGTTCATCCATCAATTGAAAAATACGCTTCATTCCTTCGCCAAGCTCACGCATATATTTGTTTTCGCGCAACACTGTTGTGACATGCACATTGCGCGACTCATGCGCTCCTTGTAGTTCTTCTAGCTCAGAGACACGAATGGTTGAAAGCAATGGACCCGGACTTTTTATCTCCATGCGGTTGTCAAAGAGAAAGATTTCGATGCCCGTATGTCTACTGTAATCACGGTGGGCAATAGCGTTAATCAGTGCCTCGCGACAAGCCCATTCTGGATAAAGATAGTGTTGTTCAAAGCGCGCGTCCGTACTCAATTCGGTTTTATACGCTAGGTAGGGTCGTAGTTGCGTCCACGATGATAGCAGCAACGTGAGAATATTGCCACGCACAATTTCGTCTGAGATGACATTATAGTCTGTCCCCGACTTTAGCTCGGTTCCTGACACTTTTAGGATGCGCACAAAACTGTGGGGTTGCCAGCGGTTGACATCACGTGCGAAAAGCAGTAAGGCCGCTCGGCGCAGACGCAATCCATTGGCGGCATATTCGGCCAAGCCAATTTGTTGGAGATAGCCCTCCACACTCAACCCTTGTAGATACTCATTGGCTAAAGGTTGAAGCGCGTTGATATCTAAATCGCTGACCGTTGCGCCATCCACAAACTGACGATCATACTCGCGTGAGACGACCTCTTGTCGTTCAAATCGAATCTCTTTGAATGTTGCTGGGACGGTGCTTTTATCCTGTCTGCGGACACATCGGCCATCGGGCAGTTGATAAATTTCTGTCGAGCCTTTGGTCACAGAAAAAAAGAGAAGACACTGTTCATCAATGGTCAATGTTGTTGCAAAAAGAAGTGGAAGCGGCGCCTGACTGTGGACATGCGTTTGTGACGCACTTAGCATCTGCTCAATCAATTCTTCACGATGCGGCACACCCGTAATTCGGCCATTATCTTCAACACCAATTAGCAACTCACCCCCATCCGCATTGGCAAAGGCAACCAGAGCCTCCCCAATATATCGACAGAGTTCTTTGGCCGAACCAGGTTTTTTCTGCCCTGGTCTGCCAGTGTATGCACTCTTGAATTCGCGAAAATGACTTTCACCCAGCTGGATGGTGTTTTTGACGCGTTCGGTTAAAATTAAAATATCTGTCATTGTTCCTCCCGGGTATCTTCTTCATATCAAAAGGAACGGATTTTGGTTTCCACTCACAACAAAAATCCGTCCCCCCAAAATCCGTTGTCGTCTTACTCGAATACCAACAAGCCCCGCCGATTGCGCTCAATCAGGTCCCAATCATAGGTCACGCCCAACCCGGGACCCGCTGGCACATCCACACAGCCATTGGCATCCACCGCGTCCAAGCCATCATCATAGCCATCGGCATACAACACGGCATTGATGGACGGTACTTTGGGATGGACCAACGCCATCTCGTAGTAATTGCTATTACGCAGTGCAGCCATGAGATGACGTTGGGCTGGTCCTGGTGCATGAACCTCCGCATCGACGCCAAAGCCCTCAGCGATATGTGCAATCTTGAGTCCCCCCGTGATGCCGCCATCATAGAGCGGGTCCACACGCATAAAGTCGGTGGCCTCGGCAATCAGGAAATCGGCCTTGGGTTCAATACCCCGCACATGCTCGCATTGCAGAATCGGTGTCTTGATCATCTGGCGCAGCTTGCGGTGGGCGTATTGCGAAACACCACCATCTTTAAACGGATCCTCCAACCACATAAAGCCCGCCTCATCACAGGCACGACCTACCTTCCACGCATCGGCAAAGGTGTTGTACTCACAGGCGGGGTCGATGAGCAAATCCATCCGATCACCCACACGCCGTCCTACTTCCAATACGGTCGCCACCTCTTGGCGAATGGGTGCATCGCCCCAGCCATGAATCTTGTAGGCCGGATAGCCCATCTCCAGACACTGCTCGGCAAAGTCGGCATAGGCTTCGGGGCTGCTCAGGCCATCGGGTTGCTGGTCGCCATGATAGGTGCTGGCATAGCTGGGTAGCTTGGTGCGCCAGCCACCGATGAGTTCATAGATGGGGGCGTTGTAGAGCTTGCCCGCAATATCCCACAGACAGATATCGACCAGCCCCATGCTCATGCGGTCATACTTGCGCAGCGCTCGTTTGACATCGTTGTAGATTTTCTCCCGCTCCAACGCATTTTTGCCCAGTAGATAGTTGGCATACATGCGTAGCTCACCCATCTCCGCCGTGCCACCGCCGACCAGAATGCCATCAATACCCAGCGTCGTCCCAATTTTGAGCGCAAAGCGCGTCATCTCCCGCCGCGCCCCCGGCTCATAGACGCTGTTAAAACCATTATAGTCCACGCCAAGCTCTGTCACCTCGTGCCAAAACTCGTGAATCTCAATCCGATTGATCATTGGTTTGTCTGACATGGTTACTCCCCTGCTATTTTCAATTCATTCAATTTTCAATTTATTTAATGTAACATTTGTGCAATCAGGATGCAAATAGAACAAAGCTTTCAGCACTTCAGCACTTCAGCACTTCAGCACTTCGGCACACTAGCTGACTAGCTGACTAGCTGATTTTATACGTTCATATGCAATAAAAAAAACGCGAAAAATGAACAGCAACGCCAAACGTTAGCATAGCCAAGTTTGTTGTCGAATCATATTGATCGGTTCCCACTCATCCCACGTCAACCCTGCCATCCCCGGCACAATCCCTGGCTTCATCGTGCCATGATAGTCACTGCCCCCCGTCTTTAGCAGACCATACTGCTCGGCCAGTCCATCAAAATGCGCAATCACCGCCGCGACCTCTGCCGCCGATGCACCGCGATGCCCACGATTCTGTGCATAGGTATAGCGGACCTCTAGCCCATCCAGCCCAACATCGGCCAGCCGTCGCACCAAGTCATCAATATCACGCACACGGGTATAGCTGCCAGGGTGTGCCAGCACAGCGACACCGCCGACAGCCTGTACCAATTCGATAGATTCAGGCACGGTTAGGCTAAAAGCACGTTTGACATAGGTCGAGTTGGGTGCGTTAGAGGCGAGATATTGGGCAAATACATCATCAATAGAGGTGAACTTGTCGGGGTTGCGCTCTAGCGCCACCTGCGCAATATGTACCCGTCCAGGCACACCTTGTGCGACAGCCATCACCGCCTCGACAGGTACATCCACACCATAGAGCTGCAAGCGTTCAACCTGACGAATCTTCTGGGCGACACGGCTCTGTACAACTTTGTCGAGCATTTCGGTCAGGAGCGGGTCATGGTGGCGGATGCCATAACCGAGAATGTTGATGTCAAGAAAATCGAGCTTGTACTCACCGTCGGTGCTAAACTCAATGGCGGGGACAATCTGTACACCATGTTCCTTGCCCGTAGCAATGGCTTCATCAACACCACCAATGCTGTCATGATCGGTTAGTGCCAGCACCTTCACACCACGTCGTGCCGCATGAGCAACCAGTTCGCTGGGTGACTCTGTGCCGTCAGAGGCGGTGCTGTGTACTTGGAGGTCTACCGGATAGGCATTTTGGCTTTGATTGTTCATACGACAACACTCTCCACACTTATCTCAGCTTGTTTTACCGGATTTCCGAGCAGTTCACGCGTGACATCCATAAAGGCACGCAATGCGGGCGATAACCATTTATCCTTATGCCAAACAAGCTGGGTATATTGATTAAATTCAATGGGTTCGACATTGAGACGGGACAGACGCCCCTGCGCTAGTTCGTTGGCGATGGCGACTTCGGGCAACACGGCGACGCCCATTCCAATGATGGCGCACTGTTTGATGGCTTCAACACTGTGTAGCTCAACCACTTGCGCTGGTGTCACGGCGTGTCTGTGTAATGTGCGTTCAAAGGCCATGCGATAGCGACAACCTGCCTCGGTCAGCAACACGGTTTCGGCACGAAAATCTTCAAGCGAAACGACGGGTTGCCCTAACAGCCGATGAGTGGGGTTTGTACTACAAAGAATCGGTTCATGTCGGAGCACCTCAACATTGAGCGCACGGCTTTTGCAGGGGGCCTGTAGGATCACCGCAACATCGGCTTCCCCTTCGGAGAGAAAGGCTTGCCAATCTTCACCCGTCCACGCGGGTTTGAAGATGATGTCTACCTTGGGAAAGCGTTTGCGAAAGCATTCCACCACAGCAGGTAGACGATAGGTGCAAAGCGATTCAGGTGCGCCAATTGTGAGTGTCCCCGATGGCGTGTTGTCATCCGTAACCGCCATCTTTGCCTCCTCCGAAAGTGCCAATATTTTTTCGCTGTATGTCAGCAAGCGGTTGCCCGCATCCGTCAGGATAATCCGCCGCCCTAAGCGATCAAAAAGGGCCACGCCAAACTCTTCTTCCAGTGCTTGAATCTGGGCAGAGACGCTTGACTGTGCATAGTTGAGCGTTGTGGCTGCACGTGTAAAGCTCAGGCTGCGCGCCGCTTCACGAAAGGTCTGTAATTGTCGTAATTCCATAGTACCGCCGTTTATGTGTACATCTTCCAAGAAGAGATAACTCATCAATAATACCGATGCAAAGCATCGAAACAATTCGCTTGAACCGATGGATAAGCCATGTTAGTATAGATCAGGTCGATTGATTCTGCCAAACGTGGTGGAATCGGGCAAATAAATCAAATTGTAAGAGCTGACTCTTTAACTCAAATTTTAGGGTCGCCCAAAGGAACATGGTGAGCTATGTCAAACATGAAAGAAGTGGCAAAATTTGTGGGATTGCGGCAGCGCGGTGTTGCAGATGAGAAGCGGATTGCCGAGGCGACGTATAGCGCATTCATCATTTGGAAGCAACGCTATCCCCTCTGGCGAGATGCAATGTTCGATGAGCATTTTCTGGCCCAGCGTATCCTGCCTTGGTTGACCGTGACGGTTCAGAATAACCTTCCGTTGGACCCGACGGTGATTGTGCAGACGTGGTTGCATCAATTTCAGCTAACTGATGAGGCGGTTACACAGCTAGAAGCGGAATTGACACCCGCCGCTGATGATTTTATCTATCTCTTTGAAAGCGAATACCGAGCACAGAGCATCCGCCGTGCAGGTGATTATCACCGACTGATACGCACTATTACCTGGCCGTTCCAACTGCGCTGGGCAATGATGGTCGGTGGGTGGAACCGACTGCGCTATCGATGGGTTCCGTCGTATAATTTGGGTTAGGTCAGTGGGTTGGTATTCGGTGAGTCTGTATTCGGTGTGTCGGTATTTAGTAGTCGATCACTGATTATCGACCTACCGATTACCGACCTACCGATTACCAGACACGGGAGGTGCAATGACACACCAACTAGAATTATCCACAATCGCTGATTGTCTTGCGGCAACCATCCCCACCTTGAACAGTACAGTCAGTGTCCTCCCAGATGAGATCGTGCGGTTTCGTCCGGCAGCAGGTGAATGGTGTGTAAATGAAGTCATCGGGCATTTGATTGAAGCCGAGCAACGGGGATTTGCGGGGCGCATTCGGCACATGCTCGTCGAAGAATATCACCAGTGTAGTGGGTGGGACCCTGACCAAGTTGCCATCGACCGCCGTGATGATGAAGGTGATGCCCAAGAACTGTTAGAAGAATTTGCAGCATTACGTCAAGCGGGTGTCGCCTTGGTCCACAGGCTAGATGCA
The DNA here is from genome assembly GCA_039029935.1 of Chloroflexota bacterium. GTDB lineage: Bacteria > Chloroflexota > Anaerolineae > Caldilineales > Caldilineaceae. The sequence continues at coordinate 5,763 of JBCCFC010000300.1, read as the reverse complement.
GGTCAGCTTGACCGCTTGGCACTGCATCCCACTGTGGGTGAGATATCTGTCAGCAATTTGCTGCATGAATGGGTGTATCACGACCTCAACCATCTCAAACAAATCGCCAGCAATGTGCAGTTGTTTGTGTGGTCGTCGATGGGGAATGCGCAGCGGTTTTCCTCATAAGGAGCCAACATGTCGCAGAACATTTTAATCACAGGCGCAGCCGGGGCCATTGCCCAAGCCATTTCGCCACACCTACGTCAACGCGGCCACTATGTGCGTACACTGGACCGCCTCGACCTGCCCAACCCCATCACCTCAGACATGGCGCATCTCACGAAAGCCGACCTCACGGATGAACACCTCATCGGCGACATCGCTGACCCGACACTGGCAGCACAGGCGGTCTCTCACATTGACACCGTGATTCACCTCGCCGCCTATCGCAACGATGCCGACTTTATGGATATACTGCTCGAACCCAATGTGATTGGACTCTATCAAATTTGTAATGCCGCCCGACACGCTGACGTCAAACGACTGGTACTTGCCAGCTCGATACAGGCTGTATCAGGGCGAATGCGGGCTGGACATGTTGCGCATGTTGAGGAGCGCGCCACGCCCACCAACCACTATGGGCTGACAAAGTTATGGGCCGAGGACTTGGGCGAGATGTATGCGCGTTGTTATGACATGTCAGCTATCAATGTGCGTATTGGCTGGTTTGCGCGTGACGCCGTGATTGCAGAGCGCATTGACAGTAGCGAACATGGACCGGATGTCTATCTGAGTCATGGGGATGCACAGCGATTTTTTGCACGTTGTGTGGAGTCGGAAAAGCCAGCGGCAGGTGCGTCGATGACCGTGTTTGCCACCAGTCAGCCAAGAAATCGTGTGCGACTGAACTCAGATGAGGCGTGGGATAGTTTAGGGTATGTGCCTGTGGATGTCTGGCATGGTGTGCCTTTTTCGTAGCCGCTCAATCACAGACTGTGTTGGCTCAACGCCCAGCGCAGTCAGTGCCATGAGTGCAGCCCCTGCCTCTGGTGATAGTGCAGGTTCAACATAGCGATAGGCATGATTGGTTGGATGGTTGAGTGTATCAATCAGATGGGTGCGAATATATGGATGACGCACGACGCTGCCAATCAGCGTATAGTCGATTGGGTGCTGTGTTTGGGGCTTGTCGCTTGCAAAGAGGCTCCCCACCAGCCGAATCCCCAGTACATATCCAGCAACCGCACGTTGACAAACTGCACAGGCCAAGGGGACACCTGCTTCGGCGGCACGGGTAATCAACGGAGCGAGTTGGCTGTATTGGGCAACAACCTCATCACGTGGGCGGTTGCTGCTCTGTCTGGCAATGGCCGCTAGGTCTGTGATGGTGGTGACACCAAAGTGATTAAGGATTTGCGCAACCAATGGCCCGTCCTCATCAACCGCAAGCCCCGCCAACACGTGAAACACGGCCTGATAGCCCAACCCACGTGCATGTCCATCGGTGTGATGGTTAAAGTCATAGTCCGAAACTGGGTCGCCTGCCTCATTGATGCCAAAGACAATCGACCCCGTGCCGCCAATCGCCACGATGCCCGGCTTGAGCGCAAATGCACCTGCATGAGCGACGACGGCGTCGTTGACACAGGTCGGTTCAAAGGAAAACGCTGGCAGGGTCGTAAAATCAACCGCCCATGCTTGATCCTCGACGCGGTTCAACCCCGCAAAGCCCGCCACGAGATTGGCGACTTGATCCGGTGTGTGTTGCGAGAGGGTCAGCACTTCGTGGATCAGCGACTGGATGTTGTCCTTTGCCGCTGGATTCTTGCGTGGGTTGCCACCACCGCATTGGGTGCGGGCGAGAACTTGGCCCGATAGGTCGGTGCAGATAGCTCTGGAGTGGGTTCCGCCCGCGTCGATGCCGATGACGACGGCTGAATGGGTTGTTGTTTTGTCACGCATACCTGCTCCTCTACAACCTATGCAACCAGCAATGGGCTACGGAATCTCTTCGGCATAGGTCAACTTCCAGCCGACATAGACCAAGGCCACCTTTTTGAAGGTCACGTTGCCTTCATATTTCTGCAAACGTGGATCATTGGCGTAACGGTGCAGTTGACTTTTGGCCTCGGCAATCTTCTCGTTATAGGTCTTTTTGCCATCTTTGCCTCTATAGTGCGTTTCGGACATGTATTTCAACTCAATCAGATAGCCATAGTTCATATCGGGGAAGCGCGCCACAAACGGTTCCAAGTATAAGTCGACAAATCCACCGCCACTTTCATATTCAGACCACGTGAAAAAATGATGCGTCACATTGAGATAGGCAATCAGAAAGCCTTGGAAGACCTTCTCCCCCCCTAGATGGTCGCGGACAGATGCTTGTTGTTGAATTTCGCTGTTGATATACTCAAAGAATGGTCGCCATTCGCCAATATAGGCCATATCACGCAATAGCCTCAAGAGCTTGGCTGGATTCAATTTAAAAATGTTGACATCTTTCAAGCCAGTGCGAAAATAGCCATACATCAAATCTTTGACCGTACGATTGGGAATTTTTAAGCGGGGATCACCATGATGTAGCCCCGCAAAGGTGAGCAAGCCCATGTAACAGAGCAATGAGACAAAGTTTTGTTCGGATAACAGTTCTTCCACAGGAAAACTATCGTTGATCGGTGAGACAATTTCGCCATCGGCAAGAATGCGCTGCAATACACTAAAGTTGCCATTCAAGGTTTTTGGTTCGATTTCGGCAGGTGTGTTATCGGGTTGTGCATTGTCACCATTGTCGATATCGCTTACCCCTGCCTCTACTTCTGCTTCTGCGCTGCCGAACCGTCGTGCTTCTTCTTCCTTTTGACGATGATTCAAGTAATCGCGGATGTGTCTATCCACCGTCATCAAATAGCTCAGTTTGCTGTAATCTGTGCGGATATTCTTGTCAATCAGTTGATTGGGCAGACTTGTCTTGCCTTGGACTTGGTTCAAAAAATAGAGCACCATGTCCGAATTAAACATTGAGAACATGGCATCTTCTGCAAAGTGATAGTTGTTGTACCACGCCTTCATCAGGTCAAAGGTGGCGTCCACGGATAATTTCAAAACCCCATGTTCATGGTAATAGTTGAGGAGATCGTGTACCTCGAAATCGGTGAAGCCAATCATGGCGTTAAAGGTATCGCCAAAGCTGATGTTGGTGCCAATATTAAACCCGCTGGTCACATCATCCATCGTAACCGGGGAGACGCCTGTGATAAAGAGCCGTGCTAATCCAGATGTCATCCCACTGGTATAGGCTTTGAGTATGTTAAAAAAGTGGCGATAAAAGCCTGTATCATGGGTGATGTCGTGATACGTTTCAACACCCTCGCGCGAGAGAATGGTGTTGGTAAAGTTGTCATACTCGTCAATAAACACATAGGTGTCAAGTTGTTTTAGCTGTGTTTTGTGGAAGGTGCGCAGCAATTTAGAGGCAAAATCATCCTCCTCTCTAATATAGGTCAACTCATCGGCTGTAAAAAACCGTTCATAACGCGTCAAATAATCTTCTAGTTGATCATGAATAATTTTGTCAAAGCCCTGTTCAACACTTCCTTGCTTTGGCTTGACTGCTGAAAAATCAAAAGTCAGAACCAAAAACTGATTATGTTTGGCTGTCGGGTTCTGTCCAATATAGGTATCGCCAAAGAGTGTATCAAATTGGTCGGCCATGTTGATATCATAATAATGCTGCAACATGGAGAGAAAGAGCGATTTGCCTGAGCGACGGGGGCGTAGACAAAAGAGATAGAGTGGCATCTGCTCAATGAGCAAAATAAAAGGCGTCTTGTCTACATAATAGCCATTCTCGGCGCGCAGACGCCCAAAATCGGAGATGCCATAGGGAATCTGCTTGACGGTTGCCGCTGACGGATGGGCGCGGGTGTTGGCAAAGGCTGGGTGTTGTAAGAGTTGATTTGTCGCTGGACTCATCATTTGTTCCTTTGTTACCAGACAGTTTTCACATGCTCATATTTTCTGATTTTGCCGTCTTTTGTGACAAGTGGCACATTGTATATTCTCGCCGTTGCAACGATGATTTGGTCAGCTGGGTCTTTATGAAATTCACCGGGTAAATTGCAGGATTCTAGCGCAATCTCAGGTGAAAGCGGTAGCACTTGAATATTCGCATCCTCTATGGCAATGCGAAGCCACTCTTCGGGTGTCGTATGCAGCCGAATCCTGTCTCGTTTTGCCATCATTGAAAATTCCCAGATTGAAATTGACGCAATACAGTGTTGACCTGATGGTGTATCTGCTATCAGTTGTCTTGCTTTAGTTGAGAGACTTGCTTGGTCACTAATAGCCCACCACCAAGTATGCGTATCAAAAACTATCATGGTTGAAGCACATCCCATTCGACATCAAGCGGCTCGGTTAAATCGCCAACTGTGACACCCGCATTTGGGAACAATCCCAGCAGACTATGTGATTTTTGATGCGTTGATTGAATCATATCTTGTCCATGATTACCTGCTACATTTGCCGAATCTGTTGATGCTACGCTAGGTGCCGTAGACATGAGTGATGTTGGGGACACCTGAGTAAAGGTTCGCAAAATATGATAAATTATCATAACAAACTGGTCTGGTAAAGCATCTATCTCTGTTTTTAAATGTTCTTTTGTGATAGTCATGACTGACCTCCTTTGAAATAATGCATAAGGGATGGAGATTTAATAACGTACTCATTTGAATAAGACCCGCATGAGGGCGTGCTCACTGAACGCGCGCAAGCTATTCAATCGCCATACCTCATTTTGTGGTTCTTTTGTGGCTCTTTTGCGGCGATTGGATAGCGCATGCTCATTTTACCTGAATAGATAGTGATAGCACAAATGTCTAGGATTGAAATCCGAGCCTAATATACAAAACGTGATCAATCTCGTTACGATGGCGACTGCATGTGAGGCTATTCCACAAAAATAATTACCCGTAATCTGCTCACTGAACAGATTACGGGTAATTATTTTGCGGAATGGCCTGATAGCCCGCGTCGCTAGGATTGAAATCCCAGCCTGACATGCAAAACGTGATGAATCACGTTACGACGACGACCATCCACTATAGCCCGCTTTACTGAGCTATGCACCTAACAGACGCCGAATTCACTAATCACTAATCACTAATCACTAATCACTAATCACTAATCACTAATCAACTGTTCCGCCAAAAACACCCAACCCGCCAACCCCGCAGGCAACCCCTGCGCTTCAAATTGCAACCCGTCCGCCAATTGGGCCAACGCTGCCAATGCCTGTGCATTGTGGATCTGCGTGGCAAGTTGGTAGACGGAAATCCATGCATGGAGGGCATCTTGCTGTTGCTCACTCTGCCAATAAATATGCCCCATATTAAAGATGGTTGCACAAAGCCCAAAGACATCGCCCACGGCACGTTGAAGGGGCAGCGCATCTTCGTAGTAGCCCAGTGCCTTCTGCTTCTCCCCAAGGTCTGAGTAGACCATACCGATGTTGTTGAGGGTGGTGGCTTCGCCGCCTCGGTCGCCCACGGCACGTCTCAGGGGCAGCGCATCTTCGTAGTAGCCCAGTGCCTTCTGCTTCTCCCCTAGGGCATCGTAGACTGCTCCTATTTTCGTGAGGGTGGAGGCTTCGCCGCCTCGGTCGCCCACGGCACGTCTCAGAGAACGCAAGAGAACACTTATGAACACAAGTAACAACGACACAACAAGTAATCCGTCGTCTGCTGGTAAATTCGTGTGGGTGGGGGCGTGGCCGGCGCG
>JBCCFC010000299.1:0-11619 GCA_039029935.1 Chloroflexota bacterium | reverse complement strand
TGCTTGTTGACCTGGAGGCGACCTCTACACGGATTTGTGATGAGCAGCGGTTATCTTGTGTGGTGTCGTCGTCTCACTTACACGGAATACATGACTGACAAATCTGGTGACAGACATGGAACCTGCGGACGAATTTGTCAGTCATGTTGGCACTACCCATCACGATCACTCCCACCACGATTACTCCCACCACGACCGCAACCTCTCCATAAATGTCATTGGAGGCTGTTGATGTCCTAACCCTTGACGTACCCGTGCTAACATTTCACGAGAATTCTTCAAACGTGGGTGTCCTGTTTCTTTTCGAATTTTCACGACTTTTATCCATTCTCGCTCCGCTGATGCTAAATCACCCAAATCCTGGTAAACCATTGCCATATTATGTCGTGTAGTGCTTTCCCCCCAACGATTGCCAATAGCCTGGATAAGGGTAAGAGCCTGTTGGTAGAAATCGAGAGCCAGTTGTTTTTCTCCCAGCGTATCATAGACGCGACCCATGTTGTTGAGGGTGTTGGCTTCATAGGCACGATTCCCTACATCCCGTAGTATAGGAAGAGCCTGTCGGTAGAAGTCCAGAGCCTTTTGCGTGTTCCCCAACTCGGCATGGACAACGCCGATATTGTTGATGGTGTTGGCTTCCATGGAACGATCCCCAATATCTTGAAAAATAGAGAGAGCTTGTTGATAGAAATCAAGTGCCTTTTGCTGTTCCCCCAACATATTATAGACGCCACCCATGTTGTTGAGGGTGACGGCCTCTCCTGAACGGTCACCGATTGCGCGTCGAATGGCGAGAGCTTTGTGGTAGAAGTCCAGAGCCTTTTGCTGTTTATCGAGATCATCATAGACCCGACCGATGTTATTGAGAGTGGTAGCTTCGCCGGAACGGTCGCCGACTGTGCGTTGAACCGAGAGCGCTTTGTGGTAGAAGTCGAGTGCTCGTTGCTTGTCTCCCAACGAATTATGGACTAAACCGATGCCGGTGAGCGTTTTAGCTTCAGTGGGGCGGTCCCCAACATCTTGTAGAATGGGGAGAGCCTGCTGGTAGAAATCGAGAGCCCGTTGCTTGTCCCCCAGTGTATAATAGACGCCACCCATGTTGTGGAGGGCTTTGGCCTCGCCCAAACGGTTGCCGACAGCGCGTTGAATGGGGAGAGCTTGTTGATAAAAATCAAGAGCCAATTTTTTGTCGCCTAGCGAAGAGTGTATTATGCCAATGTTGTTGAGGGTGGTGGCTTCGGTGGAGCGGTCCCCAACATCTTGTAGAATGGGAAGAGCCTGTTGGTAGAAATCGAGAGCCTTTTGCTTGTTGCCGAGAACATCATGGGCTTTACCGATGTTGTGGAGGGTGGTGGCTTCAACGGAGCGGTCCCCTAGTGTTTGTAGAATGGGGAGAGCCTGTTGGTAGAAATCGAGAGCCTTTTGCTTGCTCCCCAAATCATCATAGACTTTACCGATGTTATAGAGGGTTGTAGCTTCACTAGAACGGTCGCCAACAGCGCGTTGAATGGGGAGAGCCTGTCTATAGAAATCGAGAGCCCTTTGCTTGTTCCCCAAATCATCATAGACTTTACCGATGTTATAGAGGGTTGTGGCCTCGCCAGAACGATCTTTGACAGCACGTTTGAGGGGAAGAGCCTGTTGGTAGAAGTCGCGAGCTTGCTGCTTGTCTCCTAGCTCATCATGGACTTTGCCGATGTTGTTGTATAGTATCGCGGTTTCTTTGTTATTTTTCTGTGCTTTAGTCACTGCCAGGGTACGCTTCATCCAATCGAGTTGCTCTTCCCATAAACCACATCTCCTTTGGTAAACCTGCAAATCATAGACGAATCTTAACAACTTCTCATCATCTGGCGCAACCACCCACGCCTGCTGTACCTGCTCATAGACCGACTGAATGCGTTGCCAATCCTCACGGTCTTCCTCAATCATCACCAGATAATAGGTACGATGACGTGCCACCGCTCGTTCAAGCACATCCGCTGGCGCATGAGTGCGCGCCACATCGGCCAGTGTTTGGTGGAGGGTCAATGTGGTGTGGACATCCTTGTCCGCATCGGGTTGGAAGCCCGAACCACGTGCCAACAAATGCCGATTCAACAACAAAGACAACGCCGCCAACGCCGACCTGTCAGTCTCTCCCTGATCTCCCCCTGCGCTCTCTGCGATTAAATCGGTTAAAACAGCATTGATAACTGTCACCACTGCCTCTTGATCAAAAATCGCTGGCTGTGCAGCAAAGGCCCCCAACGCATAAAAGGCGTTTATAGCATCGTCCGGCAAATCGTGCAAACTGAACAGAATGACCTCGGCCAGGGGCTGCTCTGTATCTAACACATGCGCCAAACCTGCCTGGGCTTGACGCAGCCGTGTGGCGGGTTCCATCAAGTCTTCCAGCGCGGTTTGGTTCAGTTCGGGAAAGTGACGGTATTGCGACTGTGCGAGATAGCCACCGAGTAGATCGATTGCCAGTGGTAAGCCACCAACGGTGTGCGTCAGTTCACGCGCCAGCACAGGGTCCGCGTCACAGGCTTCGGGGGCCAACTGTTGCAGTCGTTGCCATGCTGATTCCCCGTTCAGCACAGATTCATCGGTTACAGGACCCCATGTATGAGGTGTGTCATAAGGATGCTGATTTGTACTTTTTTTATGGCTCATTGTTTATACATTACCCTCAACCGCAACGCCTTTAATTTGGTCAACATCATTGACCGTTAGAGCCGATGCTAGATGTTGTTGTGTAGAATAATTTTGTGTTGTCATAGGGTGCTAGGATAGCATAGACCGCATAAATGTGTCAAAATGCACCCCAAGGATACATTGTAGACATTTGCCAAAACATCTTGGGCTTGCATATAATGGTTGCATGATTGATCACGTACCATCAATAACGTCAACAACCCAAGCCATTCTCGAATCGCCACCTGCTGACGATACCGTCAAAGTCGTCAATGCTCAATTTCACCAGCACAATGTCGCTCAGACGGGCGACCCGCACTATGCAGCGATTGGGGTTTCATTGCGAGATGCAGAGAATCAGGTGATGGGTGGGTTGCTTGGCTGCTATTATTATGGCTGGCTACACATTGAAATTTTGTGGGTAGATGCGGCTCTGCGCAATCAGGGTAAGGGACGGCAGTTGATAGAGATGGCAGAATCGGCTGCGGTCGAGCATGGCTGCCACGGCGCCTATGTCGAGACAGCCAGCGAGGACGCCCGTCGTTTTTATGAGCGAGAGGGCTATGATGTATTTGGTCTGCTGGATGATTATCCGGTCGGCCACCAAAAATTCTTTTTAAAGAAAAAACTCAAAGAAGACTAACAGGAAGAGTAGCTAGTCAGCTAGTCAGCTAGTCAGCATTTCAGCTTGTCAGCCTGATAGCTGAAATGCTGACTAGCTGAAGTGCTGAAGTGCTGACAGCCTGAAATGCTGAAATGCTGACTGGCTACTCTTCCTGTTAAAATCACATAAAAGTAAATGACAACTATGAAAGAACGAAAAATTCTATACCTACCACCAGCAGGGCTATCCAAAGACATTCTCTCTGACAAAGCGGTCAAAACGCTGGAGAGTTTGGGTACGGTTGTGTGGAATGAACTGGACCGCAACTATACCAGCGATGAACTGCTTGAATTGATTCCCGGTGCGGAGGTCATTATCACCTCGTGGGGATCGCCCAACATCACCGAAGAACATCTGGCAGAGGCAGTGGACCTCAAAATTGTGGGGCATGCCGCAGGGTCTGTCAAGACCCGGTTGGCACCTGCTGGACATGAACGCGGCATTGTGCTGCTCAGTGCGGCGGATGTGATTGCCGAGTCTGTGGCTGAGTACACCCTTTGGGCTATGTTGAGCGGACAACGTGACCTCTATCAGTACAACCAACTCATGAAAGAGGAACGCGGCTGGAAACGCAAAACGCAAGACTTTGGCAATTGTCTCTATTCAAAGAAAGTGGGCATCGTATCGGCAAGCATGGTTGGGCGGCGTGTCATGGCTCTGCTCAAGCCCTTTAACTGCGATATCATGGTCTATGACCCCTATCTCAGCGATGAAGCCGCACAGCAATTGGGGGCGCGTCGCGTCTCGTTGGAGGACCTCTTTGCCACAGCCGATATTGTTACTATCCACGCACCGACCACGTCAGAGACCAAGGGCATGATTACGGGTGAGCATTTTGGGGCGATGAAAGATGGCTCATTGCTCGTCCAAACGGCGCGTGCGTGGGTCCTCGATCAAGAGGCGATGGTGGCTGAGTTGCAGAAGAACCGCTTCACTGCCTATATCGACGTGTTTAACCCAGAGCCACTGCCCGCCGACCACCCCGTTCGTGATCTGGACAACGTGTTCCTCTCGCCCCATGTGTCGGGGCACACCAACGAAACACGTCTGCGTCTTGTTGAGGAGATTGTCAATGATGTGGCGCGCTTCTTTAACGAGGAACCGATGCGCTTGGCCGTGTCCTATGAACGACTGAAAATTATGGCATGAGGTACTTCATCTGTGAACATAGCCGATATCACAACGCTGTTTCATTACAGCTATTGGGCAAGAGATAAAGTTCTGGCAACTGTGGCAACGCTGGACTCAACCGCGTTTACCGAGCCGCACCCTATCTCTTATGGCAGTATCGCGGGCGCATTGACACATACGCTCAACGTAGAACATCTCTGGCGTATCCGCTGCCAGACGCATAGCTCGCCTGCATCTGTCCTTTTCCCTGAACTTGTTACACAGTTAGATGTGTTACGAGATGCTTGGCAGCAAGAAGAGCAACAGATGTTGTCCTATCTGAGCGAATTGACAGATGAGCAACTTGGGGCGTCATTTCACTATCGCGGCTTGGCAGGGAAGCCCTATCAAAATCGTCTGTGGGATATCCTGATGCAGTGTGTGAATCATGGAACCCATCATCGCTCAGAGGTTGCAACGGTGTTGTCCATGCTTAGGAAACCTGTCGGTGATATTGACTATATTATCTACTTGAGTCGTCGTGATAAATAAGAGGTAAATCCAAACTTTATGACAAACAACTTTGATATCCAAAAAGTCCAGACAACACTCTATTTCCTCCCCGTTGAAACCCGTGTTCCGCTCAAATTTGGCCCTGAAACGCTCACCTCGGTGACATGCGCACGCGTCTGCATGACAGTGCAAGGCGTCAACGGGCAGACCGCAGAGGGCTGGGGTGAGACACCGCTGAGTGTGCAGTGGGTGTGGCCCAGTAACTTGACCTATGCCGAACGCCATGAAGCACTTAAAGACTTTTCGGTGATGCTGGCTGGTGCATGGGACACGTTTGAGCACCAAGGGCATCCACTGGAGATTGGTCACGCCTTTCAGCAAACTGTGTTGCCCGATTTGCTGGCGGCGTTCAACCGCAAACGGGGTGATGAGGCCGAACCGATGCCCTGGTTGGCAGCGTTGGTCTGCTGCTCGTCCTTTGACATTGCACTGCATGATGCCTATGGTGTGCTGCATAATTTGCCCGTGTACGAGACCTATGCACAGCCGTACATGAACCAAGATTTAGCGGCCTATCTCACGCCAGTGGAAGGCACTGTGGTCTCATTTGCTGGCCGCTATCCCAGCGACTTTTTTGTCGAACCACAAACAGAACAGCCTGCATGGCACTTGGTGGGTGGGCTGGACCCATTGACTACCGATGAGCTAACGGGCGATGAGCCTGATGATGGCTATCCGCTGTTGTTGGCTGATTGGATTGTGCGTGATGGCCTAAACTGTTTGAAGGTCAAACTACGTGGCAATGATGCAGCGTGGGATTATGACCGGCTGGTGGCGGTAGGACAAATTGCGATTGAGAATGGCGTCGATTGGCTGACCAGCGACTTCAACTGCACGGTCACAGAGCCAGCCTATGTCAATCAAATTCTGGACAAACTGGTCATCGAACATCCACGCATCTATGGCATGATTCTCTATGTGGAGCAGCCCTTCCCCTATGACTTGGAAGAAAATCGCATTGACGTTCATAGCGTTTCAGCACGCAAACCGCTCTTTATGGATGAGAGTGCGCATGATTGGGAGATCATCCGTTTGGGGCGTTCGTTGGGCTGGACGGGCGTGGCCCTCAAAACGTGTAAGACACAGACAGGGGCGTTGCTCAGTCTTTGTTGGGCCAAGGCACATGGCATGACATTGATGGTGCAGGATTTGACCAACCCGATGTTGGCGCAGATTCCGCATGTGTTGCTGGCGGCTCATGCAGGCACAATTATGGGTGTCGAAACCAATGCCATGCAGTTCTATCCCGACGCATCACTGGCCGAGGAACAGGTCCATTCAGGACTCTATCGCCGACGTGGGGGCAATGTCGATTTGGCCTCGCTGTCTGGCTCCGGCTTTGGATATCGGTTGGCCGAGATTGAACGCGATTTGCCACCAGCGGTATAATAGGAGACGACGAATCATGGCTGATGATAAAACACTGGCTGCACATTATGCACAGGGTCGTTTAGTGGCGTCCATCGAAGCGGCGATAGCGAAACTTGGTAAAACGCCAGATACCATCACGCTAGACGATTTATCTGTGGTGGATGCCTTTCATGTCGGTGGGCAACCAGCAACCGAGCATTTACTGGCACAACTCAACCTCAATGAGCAAGCGCATCTTGTCGAGGTCGGCTGTGGCATTGGTGGCGGCGCACGGTTTGCGGTTCACACCTACGGCTGTCGAGTGACGGGCGTTGACCTCACACCAGAATATGTCGAAGCAGGAAACGTAATCTCACGCTGGATTGGGCTAGACCATCGCATTGAACTGCATCAAGGGAATGCATTGTCCATGCCATTTCCAGATGCTGGGGCTGGCCGTCATCCTAACAGTGGTTTTGATGGCGGTTTTCTGATGCATATTGGCATGAATATCGCCGACAAAGCTGCACTGTTCACCGAAATCAGCCGTGTATTACGTCCTGGTTCGCGGTTTGGTGTCTATGACATCATGCACATTGGCGATGGTGCATTGACCTATCCCGTGCCTTGGGCAAGCGAACCAAGCATGAGTCATTTGGCATCGCCTAAGCAATATCAACAGGCAATGATTGAAGCTGGATTCATCGTCTCTGCGGTAAACAATCGTCGAGCGTTTGCACTGGCGTCCTTTGAACAGCGACGCAAACAGGTTGCTGAAAATGCTAGCCCGTCACCGCTGGGGATACATCTATTGATGGGGGACACAGTGTCTGCAAAGGTTCGCAACATGATGTCAGCGATTCAATCGGGTCACGTTGCGCCTGTTGAAATCATCATCCAAAAACAGAGCTGAATCGAGATAATGAGGTTAACGAAATGACCTTTGACGAGCTATACAATCAGGCCAAAGCGGTCTTGAACCCACGAAAACTCTCCGAAGAGGCCGAGGCGGGTGGTGTCGGTGCAGCACTGCTTTCTGAGAGTGGTGCAGTCTATACAGGCGTCTGTATTGACACAGCCTGTTCGATGGGCTTTTGTGCCGAACATGCCGCCGCCGCAACCATGATCACGGCAGGCGAAAATCGCGTCCTTAAGATGATTGCTGTCGGTTGGGATGATGGCATCATGCCACCCTGTGGCCGCTGCCGTGAGTTTATCAGCCAGATTCACGATGATAATCTTGGCACCGAAGTGATGGTGGGTGACGATGTGGTGGTGACTCTGCGTGACCTCCTGCCCTACGACTGGCGCAGGGCAGGATAGGATGTTTTTAGCGACGGATTGCTGGAAAAAATAATTGCTGAGGAACGATAAAATTGATGTGATTACAGTATCGCAGATAATCAATCTGCGATACTGTTTTTTAGAAAACCAAGGAGAACTATGATGAAATTGATTATGTTTACAAAACATCTGGAAGGGATGGATGTTGCTGGTATTATCGAATCGCTCCAATCAGTCGGCGTTGATGGCGCGGATCTTTGTGTACGCAACGGATACCCTGTTAACCCAGAGAACATTGATACAGCACTGCCCGCTGCGGCCAAACAGTTTGAAGCGGCAGGTCTCTCCATTCCACTGGTGACAACACCGGGAGACTTTAACCGCCCTGACATTGACTACGCCGAACGCTATTATGCCGCCTGTGGCGAAGCAGGGGTTAAGCACATCAAGCTTGGTTACTGGAAGTGGCAATCGGGTACGAGCTACTGGGCTGAGGTGGACAAAATTCGTGGTTATCTGGACAAGTTCCAAGAACTCTCGGCTAAAACAGGTGTGCAGACCGTTGTCCATAACCACTCAGGTCAATCAATGGGTCTAAACTCCTGTGCGGCGATGAATTTGGTCAAGGGCTTTGACCCACAACACATTGGCATTTTCTCTGACCCTGGTCATCTCTCGCTCTGTGGTGAACCCATCGACATGGCTCTCGATATCGTCAGCGAGTATCTCTCTATTCTCGCCTTCAAAGACATGATCTTGGAACGCATCAGCAAAGATGGTCAAATGACATGGAAGTCCGCCACACGCACCCTTGGTTGGGGCTTTGTGGATTGGCACACAACCATCGCTACCTTGAAATCCATGAACTATGATGGCGCGATTAGTATGCACTCCGAATATTCCAACGTCCCCAACGAAACGGTCATTGACTTGGCACGCGCCGATACGCGCTTTATTCGGTCATTGATTGCAGGCTAAGAAGAGGAGACAGGGTGAGAGGGTGAGAGGGTGAGAGGGTGAGAGGGTGAAGGGTTGAAGAGTTGAAGGGTTGAAGGGTTGAATAGCCAATTGTTCACTAATCACTAATCACTAATCACTGTTCACTCTCTCTGCGGTTAAAATTAAGGAGCAGAATTATGACATTCCGTGCTGGATTTATTGGGGCGGGTAATCGCAGCCGTAAGGCGCATTATCCCAATGTCAATCGACTGGATGACGTAGAAATGACAGCCGTCTGTGAACTGGATGAGGAACGGCTGGATATGGTGGTGGAGCCATATGGGTTCACGCATGTGTATGGCAACCACAAAGAGATGCTTGATGGCGTGGATGTGGATATTGTCTACTGTGTGATGAATGAGCAGTGGCTGTTGCAACCTGCACTCGACTGCATCAACGCGGGGAAACACGTTTTCATCGAGAAGCCACCAGGCATGAACAGCGGTGAGACACAGATGTTGCTGGATGCCGCCATTGCCAATGATGTCTATGTGATGGTAGGGTATCAACGCCGCTATGCCGCCATCACGAAGGAGGCCATGCGACGCGTCCAGGAAAAGGGGCCTGTTACGACAGTTGTGGGCGAGTTTAACAAACAACTGTTGGGCGATCATCCAACATTCATGGTGACAACCACCCTCTGGAACGACCTCACGCATATGGTTGACTTGGTGCGTTATATGGCTGGGGGCGAACCGATTGAAGTGACAGCCTATCGTGATAGGTTTGGCTCTGACCACCGCAACTGCTATACTGCCATGATCCGCTTTGACAACGGCGCAACAGGTGTGATTATTGGCAACCGCGCCTCTGGTGGCCGCATCTTCCGCTCTGAGTTACATGGCGTTGGCTTTGGCTGCTATATGGACATGCCTGGTTCGATTGAAATACACGAAGATAATCAGGCATTCACTATGGGGGGCTGGGAAGTGGATGGCGTGGCAGAGGAAGATGTTTACCAGTATGAAGGCACGTATACCATGCATCAGCACTTCATTGATTGTGTGCGCAACGGTAACGTGCCACTGACTGACATTCGAGATATCATCCACACGATTAAGTTGGTGGATATGATTGAGGGATCGCTTTAAAACAACCAAATGAACCCCCTACCCCGCCAACCATGCCTCCAAAAACTGGTCCATCCGCGCCACCGTCGCCTCATACGCTCGATTCTCATCACGGCCATAATTAAAGAAGCCATGCTCCCCTTCAAAGATAGCCAATTCGCATTGATTACCCGCCGCCACGACCGCCTCGCAGAACGCTTGCATACCAGCAAGGGGAAACAGTTCATCCTCCGTGCCATGCAGAATCAGCGAGGGCGGCCATCCTGCGTGGATATGTTTGCTGGGATTGAAATCATCGGGTATTGGGCTACTTCGTCTGGTGGATTGAAAGACACCCGGGTTAAACAGCACCATTGCGTTGGGCTTGCAGGAAATGCTCATGTCGTCATCCGCATGGTCATACCCCTCGGCCACGGCACAGTTGGCTGCAAGATTGCCGCCTGCCGAACCACCGCTGACCACCAGCCTGTCGCTGTCAATGCCTAGTTCATCTGCATGAGCGCGCACCCACCGCACCGCTGACTTGGCGTCAGCCAGACAATCGCCAAGACCGCTCGCCCCATGTTCGCCTTGATTGAGAAAGCGATATTGCGCTGTTGCCGTGACAAAGCCCTTGGCCGCATAGTGTGTACACTGTGGGAAAAATTGATTGGGGTGTCCTTTCACAAAACCGCCACCGTGAAAGAAGAGAATGGCCGGATGTGTTTGTCCGTTCGTCCGGTGTTCTGGCGGTGTGAACAGATATATCATCAGTTCTGTCTCGCCGATTGTTTTGTAAATGATTTCTTGTGTTGGATGACTCATCGTGCAGTTGCTCCCTTTCCTGAAAATCTAACCTGAAATTTGATTGAAGCGGTTTTTTTGTTTTGCGCATGATTGGATATACTGGATAGGTATTTTAACAAGATTCAATCTGAACGCAAAGTAAGGACACAATGAGCAACATCAATCAATTTGGTCAACCAATCGGATTCCCACTGGACGACTGGACGCCATGTCCACCCCCGTCACGTGTACCCATGACAGGCACATACTGTACGGTGGAGCCTCTGTCTGTCACCAAACATAGGGCTGATCTCGCCAACGTCTTTGTCCACAATAGCATGGACTCTGATTGGACCTATCTCCCTTATGGTCCATACAAGAAGAAAGTGCCCTATTCTGCATGGCTGGCATCCATTGAGCCTAGCGAAGACCCACTTTTTCATGCCATCATCGACAACGACACCCATGAGGCTGTGGGTATCGCCAGTTATCTACGCATTGAGCCAGCCGTCGGTGTCATAGAGGTTGGTCACATCCACTTTTCTTTGCGCTTGCAAAAAACACCTGCCGCCACCGAAGCCATGTTCTTGATGATGCGCCGTGTCTTTGATGACCTTGGGTATCGCCGCTATGAGTGGAAGTGTGATGCCCTTAATGCGCCATCCCGTGCGGCAGCGCAACGGCTTGGCTTTACCTTTGAGGGTATTTTCCGACAGGCAACCATGTACAAAGGGAGGAATCGTGATACAGCGTGGTTTTCGATTTTGGATAGCGAATGGCCTCAGTTGAAAAATCGGTTTGAGCAGTGGCTGTCCGCTGATAACTTTGATACGGATGGGTATCAAAAAGTACGCCTACAGGATCTATAACAGTAAAACAGAGTTGATAACGAATGAATGTTCATCTGTTATCAACTCTGTCTTTTTTAAATTGAACAGGAAAGTATAAAATCAGCTTGTCAGCCAGTCAGCCAGTATCACAGATTGGTTATCTGTGACGCAGGTAGCCAACCTGCGATACTGTCTTTTCACTTGAACAGGAAAGTATAAAATCAGCTTGCCAGCTTGTCAGCCAGTCAGCCAGTATCACAGATTGGTTATCTGTGACGCAGGTAGCCAACCTGCG
>JBCCFC010000298.1:0-11624 GCA_039029935.1 Chloroflexota bacterium | reverse complement strand
CTGATGTCCTCTTTGATGAGGAGTTTATCGAGGAAGAGCCTTGGCAAGAGCTTGGCGAAGAGGCCATCACCGTGATGGGCGAAGCCTTCTATCTGGAGCCAGAAACCCAGGGTGCGTTCTTGGTGCAGGTCAAAGACCCGTTTGATCAAGTGCCTGTTGCCAATGGTCGTGTTCAGGTGCTGCTCAACCGACCCGATGGCAACCAAAATCAGGTCTTTGCTGGGCAGACCGATTCACAGGGATTGATTCAGGTCAACTTTGATGTGCCAGACCTTGGCATGGCTGAAGATGAGCTTCAGGGTGAATTATCGGCGGGTAGCGAATCCATGCTCACCATCATCGCTGAAACCGACTATGATGAAGTGCAATATCAGCAGCCTGTCTATGTGGGTCGCGCCTACAACGTCCTCATCACCACCGACAAACCTGTCTATCAGCCGGGGCAGACCATCCACATTCGTGGCTTGGCTCTGGACAGCAATGCGCTCAAATCGGCCCAAGGCGAACCACTGCTGGTGACTGTGCAGGACCCACAGGGCAACCGCGTCATGCGCAAAACGCTCACCACCTCGGACTATGGCATCGCGGCCACCGATTTTATGATTGACAGCCAAGCCGCCAGTGGTGACTACATCGTCACTGCCGAGATGGGGCCTGTCACCAGCAGCCGCAGCGTCGAGGTCAAACCCTACACATTGCCCCGCTTTGAGATTACCTTTGACAGCGAGAAGTCGTTCTACATGCCTGGCGATATCGCCACTGGCACAGTCGATGCACAGTACTTCTTTGGCAAACCCGTTGTCGGCGGTCAGGTCATCATCAAAGGATTTGTCACCGATGTGGACCGCTTCCAAGTCTTTGAATTAGCGGGCGAAACTGATGAAACTGGCTTCTATGCCTATGAGTTCCAAGTGCCTGACTATTTTGTCGGTCAACTTGAAAGCAATACAGCCAAGGTTGACCTCGAAATCACCGTCATCGACACAGCCAACCATGCTGAGAATACTGAGGATAGTGTCACGATTGCTGAACAGGTGATTCTCGTTGAGGCCATCGCTGAGTCAGGCTTCCTGCGCCCCAATTTAGAGAACATCATTTATCTCCAAACAACCTATCCCAATGGCCGCTCTGCACAGACAACCCTGAACATCAACACCGATTCTCTTACCGATACAGTCACTATCGAAACCGACGAGTTTGGCCTTGCCACCATCACCGTCACCCCACGTGGCAACCGTGATGTCATGCTGGAAGTTGTCGCTACCGATGCTGACGGTCAACAGGCCACACAGGAGATCGCACTCGGCACAAGTGGCACAACCAACGCCGTGTTGATTCGACCTGAACGCCCACAATATCAAATTGGCGAGACACTCAACATCGACATCCAAGTCGCTGGCAACGCGGTCACCGCCTATCTCGATGTCATCAAAGGTCGTCAAACCTTTGGACTGGCAGCATTACCTGTCAGCAATGGTGTCGCACAGGCAGCGATTGACCTTGATGGTTCGTTGCTTGGTACGCTCGAACTCAACGCCTATGTCATCACCGGTGAGGGCGAAATTGTCCGTGACCGCCGCTTTATCCTCGTCAACCCAGCTCCTGCTGAGGTCAATATACAGACCGACGCTGATGTCTACCGCCCAGGTGATACGGCCACACTCGACATCACCGTCAACCGTGACGGCGCACCCATGCCAAGCGCATTGGGCATCAGCATTGTCGATGAATCCGTCTTTGCTGTCGGCGCACAAAATCCCGGTTTTGCCCGCACGTATTTCTTGCTCGAACGTGAATTGCAGGAGCCACGCTACGAGATTCGCGATTTTGTGCCACTACGAGACAGCGACTATTCACCCTATGACAAGTCCTATAAGAGCAGCGCATCAGCCCTTATGAATCCACAGGATGTTGCCCTCTTTGGCCTCTTCGCACAGGAATTGGCCTATGAACCAGATGTGAATCTACCGGTGTATGAATCAATTGTTGAAGCAGTTGCTGTAGCACCAGCACCATCCCAACTGGATGCGATTCTCACAACAGCCTATGGCTGGGGCTATCGCCTTCCCTTTGTCATCCCGCTACTCGGTCTTGCTATCTATGATGGCACACGTCGCCGTCGTCGTGTCCTCGCCGCTACTGTGATGATTGGCCTCAGCAGCTTCATCTGGGTGGCCTGTGCGCCAGCGGGTGCGCCAATGGCTGATTTTGGTGAAGAGAGTGCTGCAATGGAGGCTCCTGCCGAAGACATGTCAGAGATGGAAATCGAAGAAGAGGCCGAGATGGATGAGGCTGATTTTGACGGCGAAACCACCGCCACACGCGGTCAGGCCAAACGCCCACGTCTGCGCCAATTCTTCCCTGAAACGCTCTACTGGATGCCAGAGGTAGAGACCGATGAGAATGGGGTTGCGCAGTTAGATGTACCCATTGCCGACTCCATCACCACATGGCGCATCAGCGTACTAGCCTCAGATAAAGATGGTAACTTGGGCAGTGCCGAAGTCGGGATGCGTGTCTTCCAAGATTTCTTTGTCGAGCCAGATTTGCCCCGCTTCTTGACAGTGGGTGATGAGTTAGCCATGCCTGTCAGCATCTTCAACTATCTGGACGAAGCGCAGACGATTACCCTGGAGATTGCGG
This sequence comes from Chloroflexota bacterium, assembly GCA_039029935.1. GTDB lineage: Bacteria > Chloroflexota > Anaerolineae > Caldilineales > Caldilineaceae. The sequence goes on along the minus strand of JBCCFC010000298.1, from coordinate 8,981 downwards.
ATGCCGAGTGGTTTGAGTTTGCTGGCGACCCTGAGTTGACGGTTGAGATTGCGGCCAATGAAGTTGCCGCCACCTATATCCCCATCCGTGTCCTCGACTTTGGCACACACAACCTGCAAATCACCGCCATCGGTTCACAGATGAGCGACGCGGTGTTGCGCCAAGTGGAGGTATTGCCTGATGGTCAACGCCAGACAGAGGTCATCAACGGCAAGGTGAGCGAAGACCTACAGGTGTTGGATGTTGAGCTGCCTGCCAATGCCATCGACGGCACAGGCAAAGTCACAGTCAAGCTCTACCCCGGCGTGGTCAGCCAAGTACTGGATGGACTGGAGGGAATGTTGCAGCAACCCTATGGCTGTTTTGAGCAGACCAGCAGCACCACCTACCCTAACATCATGGTCCTCGATTACCTGAAAACCACCGACCAAATCAACCCACAGGTGCAACTTAAGGCTGAACAGTTTATCAACTTGGGCTATCAACGATTACTCAGCTTCGAGGTTGGCGGCTACCCCGGTGGCTTTAGTCTCTTTGGCGACCCGCCACCACAGACCATGCTTACCGCCTATGGCCTGATGGAATTCACCGACATGAGCGAAGTCAGCTATGTGGATATGGACCTGCTCGAGCGTACTGCCAACTTCCTTATTCAGCGTCAACAGCCCAACGGATCATGGGAACCACAGGGCATGACCATCGAAAGCGGTGTCGAGCGTATGGGTGAAGGCAATCTGCCCGCTACGGCGTACATTGCTTGGGCGTTGGCCGATGCAGGGTATGCCAACAGCGCACCTGTCCAAGATGCCATCGCCTACATCGAGCGTGAACTGGGTGAGTTGAGTACTGTTACTGGTGAGGATACAGGTAACAATACAGGTAACAATACTGCGAGCGACGCCTACATGCTTGGACTCGTCGCCAATGCCCTGACCGCAGCCAATGCCAACGCCCGTCCTGTATTGGATGTTCTGCTTGCCAATGCTACTGCTGGCCCAGATGATACACTCTTCTGGCGCACGGGGCTGAGTACATGGCTCGATTCGGGTGGCAGTGCCGCCAACATCGAAACCACTGCACTGGTCGCAATGGCACTGCTGCGTGAAAACTATCGCGTCGATGTCGCACAACAGGCACTCGACTATCTGGTCAGCCAGAAGGATAGCTTTGGCGCATTCCACACCACGCAGGCAACGGTCCTTTCGCTCAAAGCATTGCTGCTGGCCGAAGCGGGTGGTGGTAAAGGTGGTGATGCCACGATTGAGATGGGCGTCAATGGTGATGAGGCACAGGTGGTGACCATCAACGACGAGAACGGCGATGTTGTCCAGCAAGTACGCTTTGAGGACCTACGCGATGGCACAAACACGCTCAAACTCCAGATGAACGGCCAACGCGGTGTGCAATATCAGGTCATCACCGAGTACTACGTGCCTTGGCAGGATATTCAAGAAGGGGTTGAGCCAGTTCGTGAACAACCCGATGCCATGCGTGTCGATGTCACCTACGACCGCACCGAGCTACAGGTCAACGATGTCGTCAACGTGCAGGCCGAAGTCGAGCTACTCGCCCAAGGCACAGCAGGCACAATCCTCGTCGATTTGGGCATCCCGCCCGGATTCAGTCCTATCACAACTGACCTCGATGCCCTGGTCGAATCCGGCGAGATTGACCGCTACGAGCGCACAGGTCGCCAGTTGATCTTCTACATGACCGATGTACCGGGTGGACAAGTCTACACCTTTGACTACCGGCTGCGGGCACGGTTCCCAATTCAGGCGCAAACACCGAGTAGCACGGCCTATGACTACTACACGCCGGAGCAGCGGGATACGACGCCGCCGCAGCGGATTGTGGTGACGTTGGGGACGGGGGGTTGATAATGTAGTTTTGTGTAATGGTCAGATACAATGTGAACAGTTTGCGATAATTGATAATATCCGTGTTCCGTCCCTATCCGCGTCAAAGAATACAGACACGGGTAGGGACGGAACACGGATATTATTTGTTCAACCTGTTATTGACTATTACAGAGGTAGCAGAAAAGTGGCAAAGACATTAGTGTAAACTTAAGCGTGAGTGGGTACGTCGGTGTTCAGTATTCGGTAGGTTAGGCTAATCCACAAAATAAATTACCCATCGAAACGCGGAGTTAGCGGGGTACCCTCTGGGTCCTATTGCGGGTTGTACACGAGAACACTGGCATTAGGACCCAAAGGGTTCCCCTGCCTAACTCCACAAATATGTGGGTAATTTATTTTGTGGAACGGCCTTATGGTCGATTCAAAACAGAAGCACAGAATGTTGCCCCTGGTTACCAACCTAAAACGGTTAACACGGATGGATGGTTATCAACGGTCAATGCCTGGAAAACGCTTTTTCCTTCGATAACAACCATTTTGTGTTTTCTACACTCTTTCATCAAAATCCGCAGTTGCGGGAAACAACTTGGTAGCGTATACTTTGAACTCTGCACCAAAGTTTGGGACGTTTACCGTGCCACTACTGAAGATGAATTCGATGACCTTCTGAACGAACTCTTCTATTGGTCACTCACTGACCTGCCTGATGGTCCCATCTTTGAAGCCGTTCTTAAGCTTTGCTGTCGTTTTGATGAGTTTTCCCCAGCTTATTCTTTTCCTGGCTCTCACAGGACCAGTAACATGGTTGACCGCCATATCGATGCCATGAACCGATACCTCTTTGCTGATCATTATTTTCATGGACATCTCGCATCTGCTGAAATGCGGATTCGGGCTTGGGCTTTGATTCATAACTTCCGTCCTTACTGTCCCCGTTCTCAACAGGCTTTTTCCTCTCATGCACACAAACTCAATGGTTCTGTTTATCATCACCATTGGTTACATAACATGCTTATCTCATCCTCTTTGGCTGGCTTTCGTGCCTGACCACAGAATCCGTTAGAACTAGGAATTTTCTTGTGTGCCAGGGTTGTGTGTTGAGAATTGGCTGTCATGACATGCATCACAAATCAACCAACTCCGGCACATGCGCATCCTCGTACCACTCAATCAACACGCTGATGATATCCATCAATGATGCACGGGATGTGATTTGTTTTTGCCTACAATGTCGATCAGCGTATCCAGCACAGCAACCAAACGGTTATACTCACTCTCATTGCTTATTTTGGCATCCATACTCGAATCTGTGGAATCTTCTCAAAATCTGGATCATTGGTCGCCAGATCAGTTAGTTTATACTTGCGCATCATGGCGATAATCGTTGAATCTCCGGTCATGAGTCCATAATTCGCACAGAATTGTTTGCCCGCGTGTAGCTCTTGATAGGTGAGGTCCAAGATTCGCACACGTGCCTTGCCTATATCACTAGGTATCGTCTTGTAGCGATTGAGTTCTTTGACCATATCGGGATGCGATTTGAGGTAGTTGACCGCATTGCGCGGCTCGATGCCTCTTTCGCTGATGACCTCGGCAATCATTGCACGATGAATGACGTTGGTGGCGACATCCGCAGAGGTAAACGCCTCAATATCTGCTTGACTGATTCGTTTAAAGAATCACGTACAGATTTGGACAAACGGCTCTACTTGCAGAAAGAAATAGATGAGAATGTTGGCATCAATAAAGACGCGTCTTCCGTCAGGAAGTTGATCAAGGGTTTTCACTGATTACACCTCTGCGTATGTCGATAAATCAGGACTCTCCGCCAACCATCGCCCTAACTCAGGATCACGAATGGCAAACATCCCTGACATGCGGTTGACTGCCGCCAGTGCCTCTTGGTTGCCCTCCTCTGTCAATGGCGGGGTCTCTAGGTGAATCGGGATGGGTGGGATTTGCGCCCAAATTGCAGGCATCTCTGTTTTCATAAAACGTAGAATGTCACGCCATTCATTTTCCGTGAAGTTACGCAGGGCTTGGATGACATCGTAGGAAGAGAGTTCAATTGGTTTTGTAATTGTTACGCTCATGGTTGATCGGCTCCTTTCTTACTCAAAAAGCAGAAATTTGAGGTATGAGTATACGTCCAAATCACAAATCAGCCAACTCCGGCACATGCGCATCCTCATACCGCTCAATCAACACGCCGATGACGTCCATCAACGATGCAAGTGGATGTGATTCGTTACTCAGCTACATTCCAGACTATGGCAAATCGTTGCAACGCACTTCGTAGTGCAGTTTGATTTGATGCGTTCACAGCTTGAGAAAGTTGCTCTAATTGAAGAATTGCCAAGTCATCTAAATTCAAAACAATACGTGTAGACCGTTTGTAGTTTTCTTGTGGTGTAAGCGGTGTATCCAATGCAGAACAATAGGCTAATGCCGTTTCAATCATGCGCTGCTTGCTGGTGTTATAGGTAGTAGTGAGTTGCTCAAGTACAGCCAAATCACTTTGATTCAGCCATAAGTCCACCCGCTTTGCTTTTAAGATTTGCTTGCTCATGTTTCTGACTGTGATTTTTCTGACTGGCAGGTTTCTTGGATACATTGGTGTTCAACAGCGAAAAAGCAATCACTGACCTGAGTGGATAGCCCATTGCCAGCCCATGCATCATGTGATAGACAAACCACCCGATTCGACTCTTGGGCTTGGGGAGATAGCCGACAAAGACCCAATCGTCATGCGTTTTGGGCGTAAACGTGGTCAATTCAGCAGGTGGGTTCATGGCTTTGCGATCAAAGTCCCGCGACACGTGTGTTAAATAGGCATTTATATCAATTTTCTTCATTAGTGCCTCATCAGTGCCTCTCAGTTTAAATTTGGACTTGAAAAAAGAGGTGAAACATGATAATGTATGTACAAGAGGGACAGTGATTTTTGCAAACCACTGTCCCCGAAGATTAGGCGGCTACCTCATCTTCTGCGAAATGGTCTGTGCAAATGTCGCAATCATCATCGATTGTGTAAGGCCACTCTCGACCACAATTGGTACATGAACACATGCCAAGATGACAGCAAATGTCCGTATGTTCGCAATACGGACATTTTTCTGTCTCTCGCTCCTGCGCATCCATTATGCGTCACCTCCTTTTTCAAAAGCACACCAATAATAGTGTACGGGTGAAGTATAAACGAATGTTGATATCTTGTCAATTTAGGGATATTGTGTTTTGCACATCACAAATCAGCCAACTCGGGCACATGCGTATCCTCATACCGCTCAATCAACACATCGTCGTTTACTCCACTTCCATAACAACTCGAAATCCAAGTTCATCTATTTTTCTATCGGTTTGCGACCAACGACGTGCGCATCGCGCATCTACCTTACCCTGGATAGAAGACCAACTCCCCCCTCGGATAATCCATCTTTTTCTACTGTTTGAGGTCGTGTATAAATCACTAGATTTCATCTCATCACCAAGTTGATATGGATATTTGTATTCAGGTTCTCCGATGTTCCTTCCCCATAAGCTCCGTGTCCATTCCCAGACATTCCCAGCCATATCCATACATCCATCAGGGCTGGCCCCATCTGTGAAAATACCGACAGCGGAGGTTGTCCCAATGCCTGTGTCATTCACATTGCAGAATATTGTATCAAATTGATCACCCCAAGGATAGATGTTTTTTGTTTGTCCTCGTGCCGCTCGCTCCCATTGTGCTTCGCTGGGCAGATGCACCCGACGCCCAAGTTTTTCGCTCAACCATTGGCAATAGGCATAGGCATCTGTCCACGAAACATTGACTACAGGGTGATTGCAGAGTTGCATGGGAACGTGTTGACCCTCCCAATGCCCAAGGGCTGGATACCCTTGTTCGCTCACAAAGCGTTCATACTGTTGATTGGTGACAGGGTATTTGCCAATCCAATACGCTTTCTCTATTACCTGCTGATGTTGTGGTTTTTCGTAATAACTGGCATCTTCTGATTCATGACTGCCCATCCAGAAGGAACCAGCTGCAATGTGAATCCATTCATCTAAATCTCTGCTATCGCCTAAAGCACTGACAACATTGCCCACCTCAGCGCGTTCGATTGGCGGTAAAATTGGTTTGGGTTTGGTCATGATATAAACCAATCGGTCACGATAGATAGCTAGCTTTTCATCATCTGACTCATCGTCCTCATCATCGTCTAACTCTAAGTCATCCTGTCTATCCACGGCATTATGTGTTGGAATCAAATCATCCTGTCTATCCACAGCATTGTTTGTTGGAATCAAATCATTCTGGACGAGCAGACGACCTGCAAAAAATGTTCCCCAGTCATCTTCATTGCTCCACTTCTGTGATGTAACCCGCCGACGTGATAATCGTTCAATCAGTGCCCAAAGCGCGTAAGGCGTTCCTTGCCCTGCTCTGGATGCGGCCAAAGAGATAACCTCGCGCCAACGGTCCGGGTCTTTTCGTGCCAGCCGTGCTAATTTTAGGGGATACTCGTCCTTGGTTAAGTAGATTGCGGCCATATACTCTTGAAAAGTGCGATGGGGAAAGGCATAAACACCTGCCCCCTTGGGGAGTAAAATGCCTGCACGATTGCTTAAATAAAACACTAATTTCTTGGGATCGACGGTTGCAGTCAAATCATCATCGGGATTTAGATTATATAATTCATAGACTAAATCTCTTGCATGAATATCGGCTGCATCTGTCAGGTTTTCTTGATCCAAGTGTACTTTATACGCCAAATAGCCCAGTACATTGACAATTTGTTCTCGATCCACCTTCAAATACTCAGTCAGGCTTGGCTCTTGATACTCGAGTTCACCGTGAAGATTATACGCCACACGTCTTTGTTCCCATTGGTCTAATAACAGCTCAACCGACTTTTCATACAACTCTGAATGGGTTTTGGGTAAATTACCCCCTTTCCATGCATGAAGACTCACAAGCAAGGTCAGCAATAATGGCGTTTCAGCAAAATCACGAAGTTGTCTTGTGTTCTTGATTTTCTGTTTGAGATGATTGGCCTTCCCTTGAGTATCCGTGTAGTTGAGGTGTTTGCGGTCCGCGTTATGCATATACCATTTATCAATAAAGAACTCAATCTGATTTTGTGTAAAAGGTGCCAGCATCGTTTCTTCAAAATTGGCTAATTTCCACTGTGGTTGCTGATAGGCATAAGGGCGGCTTGTGACAAGAATACGACATTCAGGATAGGCATTGGCAAACTCATCAATGACTTGTTTCACTTGTTCCCGTCTTTGCTCTGCCTCTGGCACTTCATCTAATCCATCAAATATAATGAGTCCACCTTTTTCTCGGAACTCGGCTTGAAGGTCGTTTACATAGGCACGCAACCCAACGCTGGTTAGCTCCGCTTCAATAAATGACCATAATTGCCCCACCATAGAGGCGTCCTGTCCATGCTCTTGTGTCAAACCACGCACCACAAAATCGCGTAAAATCACACGTACAGGGAGCAACTGTCCGTGATCCCATTGCGACAATGGCTCTTTTTTTCGGTGGACACTTGCCCCATATGGGGCGCTGTTATTGGATGACACAGGCAATGTGAGTAAATTTAAGTTGATTTCATCATGATTTAAGGCTGCACCAGCAAGACATAACGTTACAAAATTGGTGAACGTGGATTTTCCACTACCAAGATCGCCTTGTAACACCAAGCGTGGATGATTATTGAGTTGCTCAAACGCAGAAAGTGGTCGTGGCTTATATATGAGGTGTTTGGCAATGCTCATCGTAGCAATCTGCTTGCGGTTATATTCTCCACCCATGGCATCGCTTGTTGTGAGCAGAGGTGTGTATATACGATGCAACGAAAGGCTTCTTGAAAGGATATTCTCAGATAGATTCATCGGGGCAATTCCTTCTAATGCAAGGTTATGTGTTTGTGCGAAGATGTGCCCAAGGTATGCTCTACGAAATTTTTCTGGTTCAATTTGCGGATAATTATGTCTTATAGTCTCTCGAATGGTGCTACCTATTGCTACCGCCTGACTATCACTTATATCACCGACGCTGATTGTACCTGTTTGCAGGGGCTCCGCAATGTTTTTAAGAAAGCTTCTGACATATGACGGTTCCATTGTACCTGTAAAAAAATTGTGTTTTTTGGTATCAGACAGCGATACATTTTCCTGCCCAATCTTGATTCGATTAATCTCTGATATAACAAAGTCTTTCTTTAATATATTGATTACATAATTCTCGATTTTAGGGTACAGTTGTTCGCGTTTAAATCTCGACAGGAGAATTAGAAGCCGTAGATAAGCCTGATACATACCGTCTATATCGCGTTTTGGATTTGCTTCACGTATAACAATTTTTTCTCTAAATGCATAATGAGGTACATGTGGAATACGAATTTTCCACATATCATCTGGTGAAATCGAAAAAGGTGTATCGATATTTAAATTTTTTAGCTCTTTTGCAAAATCCTCAGCAAATTCTTCAAGCTGATCAACTTCAGCCCTGTCATCAATTCTAGCTGGCACCACAAAAACATTAAGTGGACGCTCCTCTCTTAATTCAAGCACTTTATTGGAGAGAAATTTCTGCGCCATCTCAGTTGTACCGGATAAATTTTGATAGTTTGCAGCACAGAGTGCAACAATTGTATCGGCTAGCTGATATGTGCAGACACCACCCATCTCTGTTACACCTGTACGGCTGTCAATCAAAACAACATCAGCAATCGCTTGACATTGCTGTCGGAACCATTCAAAATAAATTTCGCCTCCCCAATTTAGATAAAAATCATTCCAGTCGAATGAAAGCACTCGTCTCGCAAATTGCTCTTTGTTAGAACGGTCACCAGCATAAATTAATTTTAGGCTCCCAGCATATTGATTGTGTGTAGTTGGTATATTGATGATGTAATCTGTTATAGGTGTGAGGGGCAAAGGTTCATCTTTACTCCACTTTTTTGTTATCTTGTTTTTGTAGTCAAGAAGCATATCAATTAAGCCGGGATGTGCTTCTTTAATTTCTTCACCAAAGAAGAATCGATCTAGCCCTGGTGCATCTAGATCCCAGTCGATCATCAAGACATTTAAGCCAGCCCTATAAAATAACTCTGCAATGTT
>JBCCFC010000297.1:0-11630 GCA_039029935.1 Chloroflexota bacterium | reverse complement strand
CTGGAAAGCCGCCAAAGCAACAAGAAAATGAGAAAGGAAGAGCCTGTAACCAGCCGTCCAAACAGCTTCGGGGGTGATAATTCTGGATAACTCAAATAAACGACTCATGCTTGACAGTGTGGCTTTCATATGCATAAATTGAAATTCGACACAAGCTGTCAGAACATAGACCGGTCACCACTGCCACTAAGGAAATAGAAAACGAGAGACGCACTCTACCTCTAACACAAGAGTGTGCAACTCGCTATGTCCCAGTACCAGGCGAAATTACTGGATTACATTTTGCAGGTGTTCTTGACGCGCGTCCGCGCATTCAGCCTGAAGAAATGAGTGATTTTTTTTACTTTGAACCCAATGCGTCATGCACGATTCAAGGATGCCTTCGCACGAAATGACGTAATCTAGGAATTTCGCCTAGCCTAGATCGACCCCATAGCAGAGAGCGAACACAAAAACCGGGGAGTTGCACACTTTTGCGTTATGAACTCTTGACTCTACTCTAGCACACTTACTTGCACAAACTTGGCCTCCTTCCCAAACCAGTGCCCCGTTTCTTAGAACACAGGTGAAGGGCTGGCCACGCAGCTCGTATCCAGAGGCACACATAACTGTCAGTGTTGTGTTCACTTTGTAGTTTGGCAGGCGTGGCACTATGCTGGCGTTGCTGATAGACAGGGCCGGACAGTTAGCTGTGCACGCACACAAGACATAGATCAATCACAGTATTTGGAAAGAGATAGGTAGGATAAGGACCAATGTAGTGAAGTTAATAGTCCACTTGCGGAAACTGAATAAATTGGTGTAGACTTTTTCGAGGTCACAAACACATTTCAAAGAAACGGCTTGGCTTTGCCTGCACGTTCAAAACTGGAGTTTGCTGTGGGTTTGCTCGCCAGCCTGTCTAAAAGTCAAGGAGTTAGGATCATAAAAAGTCAGACAGACAGACACACAGACTAGAAGCCAGACAAATCGAAGCAAAAAACCAACGGCTCCCGGTGAGCTTACAATACCAGCAGTGAAGCCTTTGAGGAGTGGAGATAACACAAAGAACAAGAGTGGCCAAGCACTTACCAACACACTCTTGATCTCCTTCTAAAACCAGCGCCCTGTCTTCAAGGAAGCATGCTCTGGGCATGCCAATCAGCGAGAAGCCTTCGTTGCAAGTCACGTTCAGAGTGGCATTGACGTCCAAGGCCGGCATCTGGACGGTGCCATTGCTCACGGACGACATAGAGCACTCATTGACTGCATAGGCATCAACAAACAGACCAAGAGAATACGAGTTAGTGTGATGTTACAGCAGTGGCAATCACAAACTCATCAACAGATCGCGCACGCTGTCAAACACAAAGGGTTGCAGCACATCTCAGCCCAAAAGTCACATTATCAATTGGATCGATTTTGCCAAAGAATACCTGTCCCCTTCCTCGGACCAAAGTACCTAATCCCTACATGCTCCTCCAGTGTCAAATGCTGCACAACGCTTACTGGAAATGTATCTGAAAATCAGTATGTGTAGCAACACTTACCACAGCAAAAAAAGAAAAAGAAAAAAAGGAAAATGCCAGGGCCAAAAAGAAATGCCACCTTGGCGTCTGACTGTCCGTCTGTTCATCAATCCACTCGTTCGTCAGTCAGTAAGTATTTCAGAGCCAAAGTCTACCAATGGATGCAAAATTACCAAGAAATGAGCTGTTCAAATGGCTGTCTACAGTGGATCTGTTTGTTTGTCTGTCAATCCGCCTGTCTGTGCGCATCCTTCAATTGCTATGGGGTAACTCACATCCCAAAACAGTTAGCATAGAGGGCAATGAGGGTAAGCAAATAACATTGCCGTGCCAGCCTTACCAACACAGATTTGTCCACCCTCCCAGCGGGCAGCGCCGTTGCTGCCGGCAACGCAGCGCCACGGCCGACCGATCCGCACGTAGTTGCCAGTGCAGGAGACACTTGGTGTGGTTCCGACAAAGTACGGGCCACTGCTCAGAATGGTGCCGCTTGCCGAGGGAAGTGACGGGCACACAGCTGTGCAGACACGAAACAAGGACAGCCGGAATTAAGGTGGCTCACGACTATTTCTTTTTTTTATTGTCAAATTTGTTCAAAATTTGCAGAAATGTCCAGAATTACATGTAGAAAAACATGGTAAAAAGAAAAAAAAACGGGGTCTCAAGGCTGGTTTTCGAGTTATGTCGTATTGAAATATGTGCATATTATGGACAATGGTGTGTATTTTGTGGGTTGTCGGTGGGCATCAGAATGGCAATGGCTATGGTCGTGTCATTCTGCGACGAGATGCAACGGGCGTTGTTAAGGCATATCGGATTGTGACCATGCACAAGGCCAACGACGGCACGGATGTCCAGTTTGAGTTTAACGACGAGTCTGATGGTACAATCCGGCTGATTGATCTCTTGAGTGGGTTTATCACATCACTGGAAGAGGAGCGTGTGTTTGTCGTGGATGAGTTAGACCGTAGCCTGCATCCGATTCTCACCTACAACTTTGTCGATTTCTTTCTCAAATCAACACAGGGCTTTCCCAATCAACTCATCGTCACTACCCATGAGTCCGGTCTGCTCGATTTGGATTTGTTGCGGCGTGATGAAATTTGGTTTGTCGAGAAAAATCAACAAGGAGCCACCAATCTCTACGCCCTAGAAGAGTTTATGCCCCGTCACGACAAAGATATTCGCCGTGGTTACTTACAAGGGCGATATGGCGCAATTCCTGTCGTGCGTAAGTTGCGTGAGTTAGGGTGGGAGTAGCATGGCATCAGGATACAAAAGACGCCCAACTCGCCGCAAAAGCCATCACCGCGATGCCAAACTCATCATCATCGCCACCGAAGGCATCCACACAGAACGCATCTATTTTGAGGATTTGACCTCGCCCGACTGGTTTCGCAACCCCCATCTACAGGTTGAAGTATTGTCCAATTTGGAGCGGGACAGCGCACCTGAACGAGTGTTAGCCGAATTGGACATCTATCAACAACGCTATCGATTAGAGCAGACAGATGAGTTATGGATGGTGATTGATGTGGATCGCTGGGGCGATAGACAGCTAAGTGCAGTTGCGCGGTTATGCCAACAGAAGGGATACCTCTTAGCCGTGAGCAATCCATGTTTTGAGTTGTGGCTATTGCTCCATCTTAAAGCAATGGATGCGTATACGCCCCAAGAACAGATAGCATTGTTTGAGAACCAGAAAGTGACCCGTAATCGCACCTATTTAGAGCAAGAATTGGTAACGATATTGGGCAGTTATAACAAATCCAATCCGGACACAGCCGCTTTTTTGCCTTTTGTGGAGATTGCCGTTGAGCGCGCTGAATTGCTTGACACACAACCGGATGACCGCTGGCCGCAGACATTGGGTACACGGGTATATTTGCTTGTTAAACAGTTGATTGCCAATGATGAAATCCACTGAAAGACCTACTTAAGCAGTCAGCAAGTACACATCAATATTGGCAATTGCTCATGTGATTGTGCGTATTGGGCAGATAGTCTAGAAGCTGACCTCAGCATAGTTAATGCCATACCGCAACATTGTCAACAATCTACATTTGACAGCACACCCTCTTCTCTGTACAATACAATCATCTACAGCAACAAATTTACGGAGGAACCATGCAACACAAACTAAGCCGACGCCAATTTCTACACCTAACAACTGCCGCGCTATCCACCATGCCATTGCTGGCCGCATGTGGGCGGTCCAGATCAGGGGAAACGGTGGATACAAACGAGGAACCAGTTGCGGAAGCCACCGTCGTCTCCATCCAAACGGGCTGGTCCGCGGACCCAGAGTCGAGTAACTCGTTCTGGCCGATTGCGATTGAGATGTTCCACGAGAAGCCTGCTAATGCAGATGTGCGTGTGGAACTCATCAACATGCATGGGACGCTTGATGAGCTGCTGGCGGCGGTTGCCAGCGGTGATGCGCCGGATATCTATCATACCTATGCGCCTGGCTTTAATGCATTGGGGCTTGCACCCAAAGGTGTGGTGACGCCGTTGGATGATTTTGTGGCGCAGAGTCAATATATTGATTTGGATGATTATTTGCCGCAGCAGTGGGATGACAAGCGGTGGAATGGCAATACATGGGCCTTGCCTGTCACCGAGGGTGGACCTGTCTCGGCCTTTTCATGGCATGTGGATCAAGTGACAGCGGCAGGGCTAGATGCTGCCAATGGACCGGGTAGCTGGGAAGAAGTCGTCGATTGGGCATTGCGCCTGACCACCTATGACGCCAATGGTAGTATCGATGTGGTTGGCTATGACCCGCTCGATGCGATGGGCTTTTCGCTTGAGATGTGGTCAATCTACTTTGACACACCGCTGCTCAGTGATGACAAGCGTACTCTGCTGCTCGACCAAGAGGCGTGGGTTCAGGTGCTTGATATGATGCGCGACATCTATCAGGGCATTGGTGTGGAGCAGATGGCCGCACACAAGGAGCAATGGGGCTATTGGTCAGGTGAGGGAAGCGGCTTTGGTGAAGGCAAACGGGCCATGCTCATGACGGGCTACTGGCAACCGGGTGATTTTAGAAAGAGGGATGAGGTCGTGGCCTATAACTGGGTTTCCTGTAAGAACACAGGCCGCAAACGCGCCATGATCGGCTCGCATTCGCTCTGGTTGACCAACACGAGTCCATACCCCAACGAGGCATTTCGCTTTATGGAATACATCCTGAGCGAGGAAATCAATCTGATGGAATTTGAGTTGCGTGGCGGCTTTATGTGGAGCAAGTCACTGGTCGCAAAATTGGACACGACAGGCTATCCGGGGCTTGATTTTTTTATGCAGATGCCCAACAGCGCGGATGATTTCTATAGCTTTAGCGAGTTTGCCACACCCATTTCGTCTGAACTCAATACGCTGTGGGGGCAGGCAGTGCTGGCGGTCATCAATGATGAGCAGGAATCGCCGCAGGCGTTGGCCGATATCACGGTTACGTTACAGGCGACGATGGATGAGGCGTATCAGGCGATTGATGGGTAAATTCTAGGGAGCTTAGATTGAAACAAGTTGACTACATAATCATCGGGGCGGGGTCTGCTGGCTGTGTCCTTGCCAACCGGCTGACCGAGAATCCAGATGTGACCGTGCTGTTGCTGGAGGCGGGTGGTCCTGATGCACAGCCTGATATTCCGATTCCGGGGCGTCTCTACAATCTATTCAAAACGGATGTTGACTGGTCATATCAAAGCGAACCCCAGCCCCATCTCAACAACCGACGGATTGACTTGAATCGTGGCAAGGTACTGGGTGGAACCAGTTCGATCAACGGCATGGTCTACATTCGCGGTCATCGTTGGGATTATGACCGCTGGGCCGCGCTGGGGAACAAAGGCTGGGCCTATGCGGATGTGTTGCCCTATTTCAAAAAGGCCGAATGCTTTGAAGGGCAAGATGAAGCGGATGTCTATGGTCGTGAAGGACCGTTGCACATCGCCATCATCCCCGATGTGCTGGAACAGGTGGAACGCTTTGTCTCTGCGGGTGAGATGGCGGGATTGCCGCTCAATGAGAATTTTAATGGGGCAACCCAAGAGGGCGTTGGCGTCTATCATCACAACTACAAAGAGGGCGAACGTCATAGCCTTGCTGATGCCTACCTCAAGCCGATTTTAGACCGAGAGAATCTCCACATCGAGACGTTTGCGCATGTGACACGCATCCTTATTGATGGCACGAGAGCCGTCGGGGTTGAGTATGTTCAGCGCAATCGGCTGCAACAGGCACATGCAGGGGTCGAAGTGATTCTGTGTGGCGGTGGCATCAACTCACCGCAGACATTGCTCTGTTCTGGGATTGGTCCCGCCGCAGACCTCCAAGCACTGGATATTCCTGTGGTGATGGATTTGCCGGGGGTTGGTGCAAACTTGCAAGATCACCCTGCGCTTGGGGTACAATACCAGGCGGTCACGTCGCCCCGTGTTGACGCCTCGCTGGCAGGTGACGCTTATCAGGAGTACATTCGTAGTAAGAGCGGTCCCTTGGTTTCAACCCGTACCTTTGCAGGTGCATTTTGGAAGACCCAGCCCGCGTGTCCCGCACCCGACATGCAGGTCTTTTTTGCCATTGGCGAGCAGCAGGATTCCTATGATTTTGCCTTTGGTCTTAGCCTAATGCGTCCCAAGAGTCGTGGCTATATCAAACTGCGTTCCGCCAATCCCTTTGCCACGCCCATCATCCAGCCCAACTATCTCGCCGAAGAGGAAGATGTGCGTGTGTTCATAGACAGTGTGCGTATCGTGCGCCAGCTTGTGGAAACCGCCGCGTTTGATGGTTTTGTGGCAGATGAATTAGCACCAGGCATGGATGCACAGAGCGATGACGAAATCGCTACATGGACCCGAAGCACACTTGGCACAACATGGCATTACTCTGGCACATGTCGCATGGGCAACGACGCGATGGCCGTTGTTAATAATCGGTTACAGGTGTATGGTGTCGAGGGGTTGCGGGTCGTTGATGCGTCGATTATGCCTGAAATCATTGGCGGGAATACCAATGCGCCAACGGTCATGATTGCGGAGAAGGCGGCGGAGATGATTCGGCATGGTTCATAGCGGACCGATTGAGGGTAACAAATTCTTGTTGAGTGAGCAGACTCTCAGGGATTCCCGCCGACTAAACAAAATAAATGTTACCCTCATATAAACCATACCAAACTATGCTTTGATACCCTGCTGCCACCGAGCCAGAGATTCCTCACCCAAAAGCAGCGTTTCCCCTTCCAGCGTACACTACCGCAACCAGTTAAACATCAACCCGCTGTAGTGACTACGCTGGAATGTCAAGGCCATATCCGCCTTTTCCATTCGTGTATCAGAGCGAGCAACATACGCACCATCAACGAGTTCATAGACAATGACTGTATCGGGGCGAATCTCCTGCTGGCGTTTGTAATCCAAAACAACATAATAAGGCACACCAATCGCAGCATAGAGGTCAAAGTGTGTGCCGATTGCACGACCTCGATGGTCAGGAGTCAGGTCAGAGACAATTTCGACCACAATGTCTGGTGCTTTGTGGCGTGCCCACAGAAAATAGGCGGCATATTTTGCATCCCAAATTTCAGCACCGTTGGGCGTTTGGGTGTCCAGACAGACCATGACATCGGGGACAATCGGTGGGCTGTCGGGGTGGTAAAATAACCCAACATTGCTCATGGCTAAAAAGGGTTTGTCCAGATGCTTGGCATCATAAAGGGAGGAAATCAAGAGCGACTGGATAAAACCGGAAAGCATATCGACAGGGGTATCATCTTTGGTGATAAAATCATCATAGTCAATATCGGTGTTGGTATTATCGTATAAAATGTCAAACCCGTTGACGTTGACTGTCCCTAGATATTTGGTTGATATTGGTGTTGGTTGTAGAATTGTTTCCATGTTGATTCCCCTATTTTATGAGATTGCATCGACTTCTTGTTGCGAAATTAATGCAATCTCTTTTGAATTATCTGTATCCTTTTATGACTTATTTCATTGTTGATTGCCAAGCATCTGCGGTATTTCGCTAGGGTCAAACCCTTGTGCTTGTAAAAATGCCATCATCTGTGCCATCTGCGCTTGCATAGCATCTGCCTTTGCTTGGGCTTCCTCTCTAAGCGCACGTTCTTCCTCTGCACGAAGTCGTTCTTCCTCTGCACGAAGTCGTTCTTCCTCTGCACGAAGTCGCTCCTCCTCTGCCAAAGCCTCTGCTGCATCGGCGCGTTGGTGCTGAATGACTTCCCCCTCTTCGCCTGTCAGCAGCATCTCGCCATCCAAGGTGTACCAACGCAGCCAGTCTATGGTCAATTTCTCAAATGTGCCATGCCAAAAGCCCACTGCTAAGTTAATGTCTTCCATGCGATAGTCAGAACGGGCGACATAGTGGCCGTCGGTCAGCTCATAGACAAGTAGCGTTTCCGTTTGCACATGGTGGTTGTAGTCCAAAATGACATAATACTGCACACCAATGTCGGCATAGGTTGTGAATTTTGTCCCAGCCTCGTTGCCTTCCTTGTTGGAAACAATTTCAACAACCACATTGGGTGGTTTACCATGTTTCCACATGTAATAGGTGCGGTTCTCTTTGTCCCATATCTCACTGCCATCCGCAAACTCTGTATCCAGCGTCAACATGATATCTGGCACAACTGCGGGTGTTTTTGGTCGATAGTGTAGCCCTACATTTGCCATTGCCACATATGGGTCTTGTAAATGCTTTGAGACAAAGAGTGAGCGCGCTGCTAATCTTTGTGTTTTCTCCGATGGGATATTGTCCACTGGCTCATCATCCTCCGTAATGATTTCGTCATAGTTGATATCGTCATAGTTGATAGGTTCATCCAAATCCAGTTGAGTCTTTGGCTCATGTTTGCGCTGATATGATTTATTCAGGCCGTTGCTCCGATTTGAATCTAAGTCTGAATCTATTGTTGTCGCATTGACATAACCACTGAGATTGAAATCATCCAGCACAAAATCAGAACGGGGTGATTTGGGTACGACGTACATGTTTGGCTCTTGGACAGCCATTTCTTGAACAGCCACAATAAATATCCTCCAGATGAATTCCATAATAAGTATTATAGTTAATACTCGTCAAGTTGATCGTGATTTTTCATGACTTCTGAGAATTATACACGATAGTGATTGTTTTTGCAAAATAAACACGCATGTTCTCCACAACACGCTCTGCATGATTGTCATCCGTCATAACGCTTCTGTCAAGAAAAATGCTGATTGACCTCTTACCCTCGTTCGTCAAAGACAATGATTTGATATAATAGGTGTTCATAAATTGTCAACAATCTACATTTGACACCCTCACCACGTTACTATACAATGCACTCATTCCATATCAGAGTCTATTCGCAGCAAAAACAGAGACAGCAAAAACAGAGACACGACAAATGACTATGACAGACCAACCAATTATCCAAGTTCAAAATTTGCGGACCCACTTTCACACCGATGATGGCACGCTCAAAGCGGTGGATGGGGTGAGCTTTGAGATCAAGCCCAAGACCATCGTTGGCATCATCGGCGAGTCGGGGTCGGGCAAGAGTGTGACCGCACAGTCGATTATGCGCCTTGTGCCATCACCCGGCGAAATTGTGGAGGGCAGCATTCTGTTTCATTCTGCCAAAGAACCTGCCAAAGACCCAGCCAACTATCCAGCCCATATCCAAGATTTGGCGCAGCTCAACCCACGTGGTAATGAGATTCGCAAGATTCGCGGACGTGAAATCTCGATGGTGTTTCAAGAGCCGATGACCAGCCTGTCACCTGTCCACACCATTGGTGCGCAGATTATGGAGTCGATTCTGATTCATGTCACTCCAGCCAAGCGTGAAGCCAAAGAGATTGCGCTTGACATGTTGGATAAGGTCAAAATCTCCAACCCCTTACAACGCTTTGAAGAGTATCCCCATCAGCTTTCCGGCGGGATGCGTCAACGCGCCATGATCGCCATTGCGCTCTCCTGCAACCCATCGCTGCTGATTGCCGATGAACCCACAACTGCGCTCGATGTGACTGTGCAGGCGCAAATTCTTGACTTGATGCGACAGCTACAGGATGAGTTTGGCATGGCGATTATGTACATCACCCACGATTTGGGCGTGATTGCCGAGGTTGCCGATGAAGTCAATGTCATGTATTTGGGGCGTGTTGTGGAACGCGCTTCGACCATCGAACTCTTCAAGAATCCACTGCACCCTTACACCCAGCGACTATTGAAGTCCATCCCCAAAGTAGGACGCAAGGCACGGGTGCGGCTCGATGCTATTCGGGGCAATGTGCCCATCCCGCTTGATTTTCCTCGGCAGTGTGGTTTTTGTAGCCGCTGCGATGAAGCGATGGCAGGCACATGTGATGTCGATATCCCTGAACTGGTGGATATGGGGAATGGGCACTTTGTACGATGCTTTTTACACAGTAATGAGAAAGAAGGATAGAAGTCCGACTTTTGACAAAAGTCGGACTTCTACACAGAGAAGGAACAGGTGAGTGCGCATGGCTAATGGAAACATCCAATCAACCAACCCTTTGCTCGAAGTTCGTGGTCTCAAAAAATATTTTCCCATCGAAAAAGGATTTCTGCGTCGGGTACAGGGCTATGTCAAAGCCGTGGACGACATCTCCTTTGCCATTTATGAAGGTGAAACGCTGGGCTTGGTTGGTGAATCGGGGTGTGGCAAGACAACACTGGGTCGCTGTATTGTGCGTGGCATCGACCCCAGCGAGGGCGAAATCAATTTACGCATCGCTGATGACACAGGGAGGGACACAGGCGATGACACGCTGGTAGAAACCGTCGTAGACTTGGCCGCGCTCACCAAATCCGAGCTACGGTCTGTGCGCCAATATTTTCACATGATTTTTCAAGACCCCTATGCATCGCTGGACCCACGCATGACCGTCCTCGACATCATCGCTGAACCGCTGCGCAACAACAAACTAGCCAAAGGTGAGGCACTCAACGAGCGTGTGAAAGAACTGATGCAGGTGGTCGGGCTGGAAGTGCAGCATCTCAAACGCTACCCCCATGCCTTTTCGGGCGGACAACGACAGCGCATTGGCATCGCCCGTTCACTGGCCGCCAATCCCCGTCTCATCGTCTGTGACGAAGCTGTCTCCGCGCTCGATGTGTCGATTCAAGCACAGATTCTCAACCTGCTCCAAGACCTGCAGGAAGACTTTAATTTGACCTACCTGTTTATCGCCCATGACCTGTCGGTAGTCGAGCATATCTCCGACCGCGTCGGCGTCATGTATGTCGGCAAACTTGTTGAACTGGCTGAAACCGAAGAGCTATACATCCACCCCAAACACCCCTACACCGAAGCCCTGCTCTCCGCCGTCCCCAAGAATGACCCCGAAATCAAGATGGATCGCATCATCCTCCCCGGCGAAGTTGCCAACCCCGCTGACCCACCATCCGGCTGTTATTTTCATCCACGCTGTAATTATGTGAAGGATGTGTGCCGAGAAGAGACGCCTGTGTGGGAGGAGGTGACGCCGGAGCATTTTGTGGCTTGCCATCGGGCAAGAGAGTTGAATTTGCAGGGTGTCGAGTAACGTGTGCCTATCCCTCGTAGTGCGCGATGATTTTCTTCAATATCTTCAAAATGGTCGCAGCTTCGACCGCCGCCCCTCCGCTATCATGCATCATCAAAGTATCAAACAGACACTATCCATTATAGGTGACGGCCCCATAAATACAAGAGACCTGCCATGTGGCAGGTCTCTTGTAAGACAATTGATTCAGTTCAGTAGGAAAGTGTCAGAAGTTTGTTACCGTATTAGTTCTGTACCAGTGGCAG
Organism: Chloroflexota bacterium; assembly: GCA_039029935.1. GTDB lineage: Bacteria > Chloroflexota > Anaerolineae > Caldilineales > Caldilineaceae. Next base: position 293 of record JBCCFC010000297.1, on the reverse strand, counting down.
GAAAGTGGTGAATGTCTGCGCTGGCAATTCGTTCATTTCCATGTCAGCATCTACCGTGTTGACACCGAAGTCGAAAGCCGCTGCGCCACCCAATTCGCTGACCTCAACGACGTGTGTGTCAGTCACTGTGTTGCCAGCTTCGCCCCACACTGCGTAGCGTCCGAAAGGCACGTTGCTCATCATGTATGCGCCGTTGGCGTCGCTTGTTGTTGTGAAAACTTCACGTGTTTCCAAGTTCTGCATGAAAACTGTTGCGTTTGGCAGTGCTGCTTCGGTCAAGTCCTGAATGTTGT
>JBCCFC010000296.1:0-11644 GCA_039029935.1 Chloroflexota bacterium | reverse complement strand
TGCTATGAAACCTATTGAGCAGCGTTTGCTGCGTAACCCTCTTTTGCCTAAGTGGGATATTCTTATTCATCCTGCTTGAATTGGTATTTTCTTTCCCCTAATTCACCTAACACTGGGGTAGATTGCTGTCTATAAGATTTGCTTCTGTTGGTATCCACATGTGTGTATTCGATAGACTTGTCGGTTCGGCATCTCAATCGCTCCAACTTTGGTGCGTTATCACATTCAATGAACCAATCAAACATACCATATAGCGGCTGCTATTGTTGCCAGTACACATATAACTCTATTGTCATGCAGTCGCTCAGTCCAGCCCATACGATTCTCTTAACTTCAACGGGCATGTTGAAGTTAAGAGAGAAGTCGTATGAAACCAGAACGAAATCGTTGGGTGAACTTTGTGGCTGTGTCGAGTGGTCGGCAGGCTGAGAAGGAATCACCCAAGGAGCAGGAGAGAGAGAACCAGAAAGTTATCGAGGCATATGACGGCATATGTGTTGCCACGATTCGTATTGGGGAAAGCCGCAGTATCGTTCGTTATGATGAGGCGATAGGCGGTAACAACGCGAAGGGCGTTGAGGGTTATAAGCAATTAGATGAAATTATTACAGGCAGAAAGGCAGATTTTATTGTATTGCGCTCAATGGATCGTTTGGCAAGGACAACGGCATTGAGTACGACGATTCAGAGCTTATGCGAGCAGGCGAAAATTACGATTTATTGTCGGAACTCCCGCCCGTCTGATCATGAAATGGAAACAGGTAAGCGTTACTATCTGAAACAGTCGATACAGGCGATCTTGGCGGAAGATGAAAATCGAAAAAAGGTTGAGTGCTCTGCGATTGGGCGCGAAGCTGCTGTAAAAAGTGGCAAAATGCTCTTCCCACCACCATACGGGTATCGCTTGATGTACCACGAGGATGGCACAAAAGCCGTCATAACGGTTAAAGATGAGGCAGAGGTCGTTCGGTTAATTTTTGATTCGGTGCTGAAAGGGATGTCCATAGAGGGGATATCAAACATGCTGAATCGCAGGGGCTTGGCCCACAGGGAAACGATTTGGCAGGGGTCGATGGTCAGGCGCATTCTGGATAGAGGTCTGACTTACTCTGGCAAAGTCTCCATGAAAAAGCCGTCGGGAGAAATGATTGTTGCAGATGGAAACCAAGATGCGATTGTTGATTCCGAAACTGTCGAACGCGTTGGTGAGGAACTAACAAGAAGGCAATCGTTCCGCAGAGGGGTCTCCGCATCCACCCTGTTCACACGCTCGCTTGTTTGTGGAAGTTGTGGGCGATATTTGATCAGTAGAGGTGGAATGAAAACGCCGAGGGGGACGGTGAGAGCGTATGATTGCAGGCCGAGGTACCCAGACGGCAACAAGGGTTATTGCAGGGGATCACATGTTTACGAAGATAATCTGCTGGCTCACGTACCGAAGGCAATCGAGTATTTGATGTCGGATGAGGTGTTAGAAGAATTTGCGCGCGGTCACGATGATAACTTGATTGAGACGCGCATGTCTTTTCTGGCTGAAGCGCAAGAAGAATTGAGCAGCGAAGACGGCAGGAATCAGCGTTTGCTAGATGCGTATCTGAATGATATTATTGACATTGGTAAGTACGAGCAGAAAAAAAATGCTATTGATGCCAATATAAAAAGAATCGAAGACAGCATCACAGAGGTAAGAGCAATGCTTGAGGGAAGTGAGACGCCATCCGAAAAGATGGAGCGTCTTCGTGCCAGTCTTATAGAGAAACCACTGTTGGTGGCAAGTTCGAATCCTGTTGAATTCAACGCGTGGTTTCGTGGCAATTTCAATTTTGTGATTAGAGGCGGGCAAGTTGTAGAATATGTATTTTTGTAGGCTGGCTGAGTGTGTTATGGGTACGTTTGTCAGTACCGATGAACGACCACGAGCAGCTAGTGCCGTCAACTTGGTGGGGACAGTTGATGGGGACGCCACCAGGTTTCGAGCAGTGCGCAACGGAGAGCAAGTCACAATCACCCAAGGATAATGATTGAATAGAAATCAACAGGAAGAGCAGGAAGGCAAGGAAGGGGCAAATAGCCCAATGCTATCTTCCCGACCTTCCTGCTCTTTCTGTTAAATTTAGGATTTCTAACCAGTTTTGCTATCTTAAAGATTGAATAGGGGAAACACACAATGAATGAAACTATTGAACAAAACATCAACAAAAATTCCCATCCATCCCAGTTAAAAATCACTGACATGCGCATTGCCAACCTCGCAGGCTTACCCATGCGCTGTACAATCATCCGAATTGACACCAACCAAGGTATCAGTGGCTATGGTGAGGTACGAGATGGGGCGAGCAAGACCTATGCGCTGTTGTTGAAGAGCCGCATCATGGGCGAGAACCCCTGTAACATTGACAAGATTTTCCGCAAGATCAAACAGTTTGGCTATCATGCACGACAGGCGGGTGGTGTTTGTGGTGTCGAGATGGCGTTGATGGATTTGGCGGGCAAGGCATATGGCGTGCCTGCCTATCAGTTGGCGGGTGGCAAGTTCCGCGACCAGATTCTCTGCTATTGCGATACGGACAGCGTTCCAGATGGCACGGAGATGGGCAAACGCCTCAAGGCACGAATGGACCGCGGCTTCAAATTTTTGAAGATGGATGTGGGCATTCGCCTGCTCAAAGACATCCCTGACACACTGATTGCTCCGCCAGGGATGTTGCAGAGCCGAGATGTCATGCACCCATTTACAGGTATCCAAATTACGGATAAGGGCATTGACCATCTCTGTGACTATGTGGCAAAAGTGCGTGCCGAGATTGGCTATGAAATTCCATTAGCGGTAGACCACTTTGGGCATATTGGGCTAGAGTCGTGTATCCGCTTGGGGCAGGCACTCGATAAGTTCACGCTGGCTTGGTACGAGGACATGATTCCTTGGCAGTTCCCCGATCAATATGTGCGGCTCTCACAGTCGGTGACAACACCTATCTGTACGGGTGAAGATATCTATCTGAAAGAAGGATTCATGCCGCTCTTTGAGTCGCGCGGTGTCTCGGTGATTCACCCTGATTTGGCCTCGTCGGGTGGTATTCTGGAAACCAAAAAGGTTGGTGACACAGCACAGGAGTATGGGATTGCAATGGCGATGCACATGGCGGGTTCACCCATCTGTGCGCTGGCAAATGTTCACTGTGCGGCGGCAACGGAGAACTTCTTGGTACTAGAAAATCACTCTGTTGACGATCCCAAATGGGATGGGCTGATTGATGGCTTGCCCAATCCGCTGATTGTTGATGGGCATATGGCCGTGCCAGAGACACCCGGGCTGGGCTTTAGTGATGTCAATGAAGAGGCCATGCGAGAATTCTTGGACCCACGTGATCCGGTCTTCTTTGATGAGCCAACAGACCTGTGGGACAACGAAGTGTCGAATGACCGTTTATGGAGTTAGTGATGAATATAGTGTTTCTCTACCCTGTTCAACGTAGCATGGCGTCATGGATCGTTTTGTTAGGCAGTGTATTTATGGTGCTGATTGCGTGTAATGAGACAGCCCCCTCCCCAGCGGCCTTGGCCGTCACACCAATCAGTACGCAACAAGAAACCACAACACCACGCTTAACGCAGGCACAGTTGGATGCGTTTGCCCAATTTGTGCAAGACAACTTGGCCGAAAATGATCTGCCCGGTGCAGCGGTGGCGATTGTACAGGATACCGATATCGTCCTCCTCCAAGGATTTGGGACACAAGATCGCAACACCAATGCCCCTGTCACCACAGAAACGCTTTTTCATATTGGGTCTACCAACAAATCCATGACCGCCATGATGGCGGCAACGATGGTCGATGATGGGCTGTTGACATGGGACACACGCGCTGTGGAGATTGATGAGGAGTTTACATTGTCAGATGCGGCTGTCACGGAGCAGGTCACGATGCGACATCTGCTCAGTATGCGTGGCAGTATTCAAGCTGCGTCTGAGGATGATTTGGCTAACGATAGTACCGCTGAAGATGTATTTACCTATATGGCCGAGGAGCCGCTTTTGGGGATGCCAGGAACACAGTTTGAGTATAGCAACATCTCCTATGCGCTGGCTGGCTATTTGGCGGCGATGGCCGATGGCGAACTCTATGGGCAGCTTTATGATGGTTATGCGCGTTCGCTGCAAAAACGCATTCTCGATCCCATCGGCATGACCAACGCCACCATTTACGCCAGTGTTGCCCACGCCAGCCCACACATGTCCAAGCCACACATGGATGCAGGCGGGCAAAACTGTGCTGTCACCGAGTCGATTGATGCCGACGGAGATTCTCTGGCTCCGTCTGGTGCGCTCAAGGCCAATATCAGCGACATGGCACGCTACATCATGACACAGGTCAATGAGGGTGTTGCGCCGGATGGTACACGCGTTGTTTCCGCAGAAAATTTGCTGGAAACATGGGCGCCTGTTGCTGAAGATGATGACCGCTATGGGCTGGGCTGGAGCCGAGATACGGTGAATGGTGTTGATGTCGTGTCACACGAAGGGTCATATGACAGTTTCCTAAGCATAATTGGGCTGATGCCTGCCATGAACACGGGTTTTGTGATTTTGGCTAATTGCGAAGATGGAGGCGGTTCGCTGATTGATGAGGGACCAAAACACCTGATTGCGCTGTTGGTACAAGCCTCTGCGCAGACTGAGCCGGATGCCGTGACTGAGCCAGATGCCGTGACTGAGCCAGATGCCGTGACTGAGCCAAGCCAAACAAATCAAATCTATGGATTGTATTTGCCCGTTATTAGAAAATGATAAAAATGAGGGCATGGTTTATATCGACTCAAAGATATAGTCACCTCATCCATTTTGGAATCATCTCGGCTAGCATAATAGCAACGACTTTGGTCGAGCCACCATGCTCAATTTTGCGCGCTCACCCAAAGAACCTGTATAGAATCTCCTTGCTTTGGCGTTGATGTCACAGTTTACACTTCTTTTACACTTTCCTGTATTTACCGACGGATGTGTCCGCTTCTTATGTTTGTAAAGGATTTAGATGATTTAACATGGATTTAACATGACACCACAAAGTTATGCTATACTACAATCAGCATGGCTAATGGCAAAAATTGACAGAGGAGCAAGCATGTCAGACGAGATGAAACATCAAAAAATCAACAAACCCGCTGCACACCGCATTCAACGCATCTCTAACCCCGCCACAACATCAGAAACATCACTAGGCACATCACCCGACGACCAAGAGGGTGTCGTTCAGCGCATCAACAGTGGGACGATGCCGCTCAACGGCGAGCAGGTCAACCACTTGCATCAGACCATCGGCACGCAGGCGACGATTCAACTGCTGCGTGAACGGCAGGCCAACTATAAACCGATGTCCGTGTTGAAGGCGTATGTAGACCCCAATCCGCCTTGGGTGCAACGCGTGGCGGAGGTAAACGCAAAGAGAGCGTCTAACCCATCTTTGCAAAAGGGAGAGAATACCGTTCAACGACAAGGGGCTGTTATCCAGCGGGAAGGGGGCGTTATCCAGCGCGACTCTCTGGCCGTTAGTTCGCTCTCGTTGATGTACAATCAAAGAGACACAAATATGCAATCTTTTTTTCAGTCATTTGCCCCTACACTACATGTGCCTGAAGGTACAGCTGGAAACATCGGTTCAACATTTGCTAAAATTCAAGGAGAAACAACAACATTTAATACTTTGGGGCCGCTTCAACTCTGGAAAAAAACAAGCTACTTAGATTCTATCCGAAAAAAAGTATTGCTTTTTCTTGGTAAATATACCGGGGATTCGGCACGAACCAGCACACCCGAAAGAGATGAGAAATATCGTCAAGTATACAAACTGTATGAGCAGCTCACAAACCCTCGGTCACCTGTTAGAATTTTTGAGATGATTGTCTATCAGTCTCAATTTCAAAAAAGGGTACAGGAAGATGGCGTAGAGCGATCCGAGGGAACAAACTTTACAGGAAAAGCATTAATTCATCTTCGGGATGCGTATGCTATAGAAAATTTTAATTTCCCAAAGCATATGCTGTGGCTTATGACACAGAGCAATAAGACTGTTCAACATATCATCGATGTGTATGATCGATATATTGATGAGAACAATCCTAACATCGTATTTATCAATATTTCTTCTGAGACGAGAGCCAAGATTAGTGCTGGCGTAGAAGAGCTAAAGGGCCAAGTTGCTTCCGATGCAATCGGAGCTGGCTCACCTGCACCGAATGAGCTACTTCAATTATTGAATGCTGCAGTTGCGGAAATCATGCAACCACTAAGAGAAAAAATGGAGTCTATGCCAGTAGAAGATAAGCTCCCTTATACTGGTGGGTTGCCACCTTTGCTCACTTCAACTTAGGTGTTATCGCTCTGGGTTCAGCTTTCATAACAACTTTGGGCTCCATCTCGATTGGCACGGTGGCAATGACTAAGGTCAAGCCACCATGCTCGATTTTGCGCGCCTGCAAAAAACTGTGGAGAATTTTCATTGAATTGGTGTTGATTCCGCTTTTTACACTCCTTTTACATTTCCCTTACGCGCCTTTTACATCATCCGGTATTTACTGACAGGTCAATCTGCTTCTTATGTTTGTAACGATTTAACATTCTTGAACAAGGAGCAACCATGTCAGACCAGATGAAAAAACTGAAAATTGATAAACCATCAACGCAGAATATCCAACGTGTGTCCAATCCGGCCACAACATCAGAGACATCGCTGGATACGCAAGAGGGCGTTGTCCAGCGTGCCAGCAATGGGATGATGCCGCTCAACGGTGAGCAGGTCAACCAACTGCATCAGACCATCGGTACACAGGCGACGATTCAACTACTGCGTGAACGACAGGCCAACTATAAACCGACACCTGTGATGAAGGCGTATGTGGACCCCAATCCACCTTGGGTGCAGCGGGTGCATGATGCACAAGGCAAGGATGGTTCTGGCGCACAAACGGATCATCGGTCTGAGATTCAGCGCAGCTTTGATGAGCGGCTACACGCACCCGCTACAGTACAATTTGACCCTGCAAACATAGGGAAAATTCAACGAACAACCGAATTGTCCGACAATAGGACCATCGAAAAGACGTCCGCAATCGACGCACATCAATCTGTTATCCAGCGAGTAGGTGGGACCAAAACTGATGAAACCAGTAAATCAACAGATCCCCCTTGGTATTGGCGATGGTTCCAAACCAAGGAACAGGTTCGGGTTCGCCAATTTTACGATAAGCATTTACCCACTTTGCATGGTCTTGGGTTTCGGTCGAAACTTGCGTTAATGAATGTAACGGTCTATGGAAGAATCGAATCGTTGGTGCAAGAATATAATATAAAGAGAGAGCGGCTTTCTATTATCGGTTTTGGTTCTCTGAGGCCAGCGGTTTCAGAGCTAATGGACATTTTGTCGAGGTTATACCCACAAATTACATATTATCTCCGTAGCAAAACGTTCCAAACATCTGATGGGACTCGAGAAAGGTCCAAAGGGGAGGCCGCCGCCAATAACGAAAAAGAACAACTGGAGCGCGCACGGCGGATTGCATGTGTTGAACGTCTACAAACGAAATTGCTGCATGATCTACCTAAAATTGAACCGATGTTTGGTAGAGTTGTTTATCGACGAGAAAAAAATTATACAGAGGATGGCAAACCCGGTCAACCCAATTACGTGCGCAAAGACCATGAGCATTTAGCCCCTATGACAGCCGCAGCATCCTTCTTGAGCTATGTACGAACCGAACTGAGCGACGAAAATTTTGCATTTCAGCGTGAGGCGAGTCTTGTGCTGACCAAAACTAAGCAGAAATGGGGCACGGCCCTCTATCTATACAAAACGTATATTGAAAAGGATGAAGCCCCATATGAGATAAATATTGCGTCTACGACTAGAGATGAGTTTGGTGAGCTAATGCAAAGCCATGAGAACCTTCCCGAAACAGCGCGTATCCCCACCTCTGAGGATGGAAAACCTGATTTCTTTGCGTTGCTTGATGGTGCATTGGGGGAAATTAATGCATTAATGAGGGACGTTTTTGCACGTTATCAGATTAATGCAATGGCCCAAGAAGGGCCGAAAGAATTATCATTCAATCCATTGATCGACTCGTATAATAGAAACGGCCACCTTGTCTTCGGTAACCAAGATAGCCATCAAAAACCATTTCATGTACAACCACATCAACTAAAGGACTTTAATCCCCAAATAGAGGACGAAAACACAGGAAAATGGACGCGTTCTAGCGGATAAATTGCAAATGTTTCGCCACACCTGATTTAGCTTTTGCAACAATCCCTCATTGGTCCCAGCCATCTTCATCAGCTTCAACAGCCCCTACATGGTGGCCTTGGGATTCCCCCACCAGCCAGCAGCACAGTGGTATCGAGTGGTACGGAATCTCCATGACATTGGCGTTAATACCACAGTGGACACTCCTCTTGCATTGTATGTATTTTTGATAAGCCTGTCTCTTCTGTATAGAAGAATTTATTGTGATAAGCTATCGTATTAACGTTATACCATCAGACTGTGTTAAACTATAACAGTTATCACATAGGATACAAATAAACAGAGGAGCAAGCATGTCAGAACGGATGCAACAGCGAAAAAATGGTACACCCAATGCCCAACAAAGTCAACGCGTCTCCAACCCAGCCACAGCGAGAGATGAATCACCCAGCCCCAACTTGGGTGTTGTTCAGCGCACCAACGACGGAATGATGCCACTCAACGGCGAGCAGGTCAACCATCTGCACCAGACCATCGGCACACAGGCGACGATCCAACTGCTGCGCGAGCGACAGGCCAACTATAAGCCGACGCCTGTGATGAAGGCATATGTGGACCCCAATCCGCCTTGGGTGCAACGGGTACGTGAAGCCCAAGACAAGGATGGTTCTAGCACCCCAACGGATCATCGCTCTGATATTCAACGCAGCTTTGATGAACGATTACGCGCACCTGCTGCAGTACGATTCCCGCCTACTGAAAGGGGACAAATTCAACGAGAAACGGGACTGTCTCAAGACAATGCTGTTGAGAAGCGGTCAACCACCAGCACACACCAAACTGTTATCCAACGCGAGGATGAGCCACAATCCGATGCCCCTTGGTATTGGCGATTTTTCCAAAACGACGATCAAATTCGGGTACGCCAATTTTATGAGAAGAATGTCATCAAGCTCGACGGGTTGGGATTTTGGCCCAAAATTGTGCCATTTGGTATGACCGTCTATGGCAGAATTAAAGCATGGGTACAATTGTATAATGCAAAACGAAAACTGCTTAAATTTGTTGCTTTTTCTGCGCTACCAGCAATGGTTTCTGAATTAATGCAGATTTTATCAAACCTATACCCGCTTGTTACATCATTCCTCAACAACGCAAGTACATCTGCTCGGACCAGACTGGGTAGGTGGGTAAAGGCAGGGCGTATTAAGACTGTTGAAAACCTCAAGAAACGGTTAGACACAAATCGCGGCTCCAGCGAGGCGATGTTCGGCCGCATTGCGTATCGACGTGAGCAACGTTATCAGCAGCGAGGCAAAATCGGAGACCCAGATTATAAGCGCATAGACTCTGATTACATCGCCCCAACCACAACGTCCGCATCGCTTTTTAGCTTTGCACGTACCGAATATAGCGAAGAAAATTTCTTATTTATGCGCAAAGCAAGTGAACTGTTTACAAACGCCAACCCGACTTGGGGTGAGGCCTTCGATTTGTACAAGCTCTATATTGAAAAGGATGTTGCACGCAAAGAGATTAATATTGGCTGGGCAACAAGAGATAGCTTTGATAAGCTAATAGCTGACAACGCAGGTCGAAGTCGAAACGACTCCGTGCCCAAAGAATTCTTTGATTTACTACAAGAGGCACTCAGCGAAATCCAAAGGCTCGTTGGGGATACCTATGGGCGTTTTACGTCGGGGCCAGGGAGTGATTATTTGGGCGGTAATCGTGTGACATACAATCCGCGTATTGACACATCTGACAGAAGTGGTGGATATACCTATGGTAAACTTAAACGCTATCAAAATGAATTTGATGTCGATCAAGACCAGTTAACAGATTTTGACCCCTCAATGGATATGGATAGCGGGAAAAACTGGTATGAGCCAGGCCGCTATCAGTGGACGCAAGATTTTGACCGTGGCATGGTATCAAAATCGGAATCAGCGCTGGATTGGACGCAAAACAAAATGACTGAAAGCGGCTATAAAGATAGCCACATTTCGATAGAGCAACTGATGAATATCTTCCGCCCCTATTAGCATTATCGCGCCGGATTCAACTTCTCCAACAACACCTCATTCGTCTCGGCCATCTTCATCAGCTTCAACAACCCCCGCATGGCCGCTTTGGGATTCCCCCCCGCCAGCCAGCGACGCAGTGAGGTCAGTCGCTTGATCTCATCCTCGCTGTAGAGCAGTTCTTCCTTGCGGGTTCCACTTGCCAGCAGGTTGATGGCGGGGAAGACACGCGCCTCGGCCAGCGAACGGTCCAGCACAATCTCGCTGTTGCCTGTGCTTTTAAACTCTTCAAAAATGTAGTCATCCATTTTGGAGCCTGTCTCGATCAGGGCGGTGGCGATGACCGTGACCGAGCCACCGTTCTCGATGTTGCGTGCAAGGCCAAAGAATCTGCGTGGAATCTCGATGGCTTTGGCGTCGATACCACCAGACATGGTTTTGCGTGAGCCACGTCCCTTAAGGTTAAATGCGCGCACAAGCCGCGTGATGCTGTCGATCAGCACAACAACATTGCGCCCGCACTCTAGCTCACAGCGGATATGCGCCAACATCAGTTCGGCCAAGTTGGTGTGCGATTCCAACGGCTGGTCGATGGTGCTGGAGAGTACCTCTGCATCAACCTGACGCCGGAAGTATGTCACCTCTTCGGGGCGTTCATCAAGCAGCAGAATGACGATGCGCGCATCGGGGTCGCTGGCACGCATGGCACAGGCAATCTTGCTCAGAAGCTGTGTCTTACCTGACTTGGGCGGCGCCACAATTAGTCCGCGTGAGCCACGCCCGATGGGGGCAATCAACTCAATGGCGCGCATGGCCGTGTCACCATGTTCACCCAGTTGAAAACGCTCATCGGGGTCAATGGCCGTCAACGTCTGAAAGTTGGGACGGTTGGCAAACTCGGTGGGTGACAGCCCACAGATCGAGTCAATCACCACCAGTTCCGTGCCCTTGCGCACCTGCTTCATCAAACCCGTCACCAATGCCCCATCCACCAAGCCATACTCACGGATCAGCTTGTTGGGAACCCACACATCGTCTGCGCTTGGTTGAAAGGAGATCGCCGCATCACGCAGAAAGCCACCGCCTCTACGCAACGTTTCCAGCACACCGCTGGCTGTTTCTAAATTGTCAAACATATTATTTTTTTCTCAGTTATTTATTTTTTATGTGTTGTTGCCAGAAAAGATACTTGTAAAGATAATTGCAAAGATAATGAAAAGATCAAAATCGTAGGTCATCGCTACCAGCGTGACAGATTTGGTTATATCCAAAATTGAATGTGCATACAGTGTGTCCGGTTGATAACCGGACCCGCGAATATTGGTTCTATCCGTAGGTCATCGCTACCGAAAAAACTCGAAAATTCGGGGCGCTCTTCGGG
>JBCCFC010000295.1:0-11669 GCA_039029935.1 Chloroflexota bacterium | reverse complement strand
GCAATCACCTCGCTAAAAATGGTCGTTTTGCCCGTTTGACGCGCAGCATTTAAGGTGAAATAGCGACCTTTCTCTATTTTGTCACGCACGGCCTGCTTAACCGCAATTCGGTCAATATGGTAATGGATGTCAGGATAAACAGGGCCAAAGATGTTGAACTCGCGTTGCATTGTGCCTCCTATGGGCTAGTTGATGCCAGAACTACTATTCTACAAATCGTGTTCATCTTAGCCCATTTTTGCAGGTCCGTCAAACGAAGTAGCAAACCAGTGGTATATCAGTAGATCACAAACCAGAGATTCCCTTTCCACACCTCAAGTTGGGGCATGCAGCACTGAAAGCCAAAGTACGCGAGATATTTATGATGGGATTACCTTCAGAATGTCTTCCAAAAATTCCGACGTTCTTCGGCTGAGTAAATATAGAAAATTTTATATCGTTTTTGTCGTCTCCTCTGTATCAGATGAAACAATCTCTTCTACATAGAGATAAAACTGCCCAAAGTCTTCAATCGTGATAACCGCATTGGCAATTGCTTTCAACTTTTCAATTGAGCTGATTGAAGAGAGACGATTTTGCATCTGTAGGTATTCCTGGCCGGATATGTTGTAGCGCAAAACCATCAATCTAAGCGCATTTTGACGTTGTTCTTCAAGTAAAATTTTTCGCTGTTGAAGTATCTCTCGCTCTCGCTCTGCCCGCCCTTGTTCAAGACCTTGTTCAAGACCTTGTTCAAGACCTTGTTCAAGACCTTGTTTGTGACCCGCCTGAAGACCTTCGGTATGCGCATCCTCTACCTGTTTACGCCATCGACGTAGGTAAGGTGTATCCAATACCCATTCATCTTGTGCCATCATCGTTTCAATCATCTTGATAATCTCCTCATCTCGTAATAACGCTAATAATTCAATTAGCAGACGGTGTTGCATTTCTTCATTGGACAACGAACGAATTTCTTGGTAAATAACAGGGATAATCTCGTCTGGGCGTTCCAGTTTGGCCTGTCCCAGCAATGGCAGCAATGCAGGGCGTCCAGCATCAAGCAGTTCCTGTGGCTTCAAATTCCAAAGCCAGATGGTATCATATTGCCATGCCAGAGTCACGCGTTGACCAATCCCCATCACACGATGAACCCCTGTATCTGTGACGTTGGTTTTCTCGCCAATGTAAAAGACCACGCTATGAATGCGAGTCCCGCGCTCTTTATCTGCGAACCCCACAAGATAGTCCAATACACGAAACCGCATCGGTCTCTCCGAACTTGCCCCTTGAAACTCAATGTGGAGCAGGAGCCGATTATCAACGTTCTTTTTTCGCTCTTCTTCGGTAAGTTCAACCGTCACCCAGAAGACCAAATCCGAGTAGGTTGCATTAGGGTTGGGCTGTAACTCGATATTGGCACTGCGAATGTTGACAACCTTTGTGTCAAGTAGCCACTCAGCAAAATCAACCGGAGCCAATTCAACAAGTCGTTTGAGTGGACTATCTGTTTTGTTTGTGCGTTTTTGTTCCATGTTCCTGTATAATACTAGATAAAAGACAAATGTTCAACGATAGAATAGTATAGCAAAACTGATGAGAATTGACAAACGTAGCGTGGACATCCTTGTCCGCAAGCAGCTTAACGTGGATACACGCCCAAAGTACACTCGACGCGGACAACCATTTTATTCCCGCAACCAATCGCGCTCTCAAAATCCGTGCCACGACTCGCCACGCAACTCAACCCGTATTTTTGCGTTGGCGATGTGCTTTAGACTTGCCACATCCAGCATTCGACAACGCTTACTGATACGCCAAACTTTCGCGTACACTGACCCGCGTCGCCCCTCGTGCAGGGAACCAGCTTGCGAGAATTGCCAAGATACTGATGACGGCCAACCACAACAGCGGACCAAACAGTGTGAATTGATAGGTGATTTCCTGATCCTGAATTGCCCCCAACGTCTGCACCAGAAAATAGCCAGCAGGGATGCTAAAGGGCAAGGCGATGACCCAACTCATGATGCCCAGAATCAACCCTTCACCAATAAAGAGACGGCTGATCTGTGTGGTCGATGCACCAATGGCACGCATCACCCCGATTTCACGGGTGCGTTCCAGTACATTGAGCGAGAGTACGCCACTCAACCCGATTCCCCCAACAGCAGCAATGACCACTGCCATGATTGCCAGCAGTGAAATCAACAGTGAGAAGAAGAAGAGTTTGCTAAAGACAATGTCACCGATGGTGTTGCCGTTGTAGACAGTCTCGGGTGAGATGGCGATATTCAGGTCTTCAAAATAGGCTTCCATCGAAGTGGCGATTTGTTTGTGTGTCTCGTCATCGGTGGTCGTTGTCTGCACCCATACCGCGTTGGTCTTGTTGACTGTGCCTAAAAATTGTGCCAACGCTTCTCTGGGCATATACATCGAACTGTTGACAACTGGGTCAAAGAATAGCCCCACAATCTGCCAGACAGAGTCTTTTTCGCCATCACGCGTCAACACAATTTCATCACCGACACCGATCTCCAACTTCGCCGCCAACGCCTTATGCAGCACCAATACATTGGCTGGTTCACTGCCTGATTCACGGCCATAGTCATTGGGCTGTAACCAACGCCCATCGACCACTTCTGGCGCATACACGTTCGACGTTTCTGGCACACCCAACACAACGCCGCGCCTATCATTAGAATCCACTTCAAGCTGGGTAACAGGCCGCACACTTACGCCACCTGTGGTCCAAAATTCCACATTGGTGACAGTTGCAGCGATCTCTGGATCAACGGCAATTTGCTCGCTGACCTGCTGCTCGACACGGGCCGTGCGTTGCGGTTCCTGAAAGGCAATCGCAACCTGATATTTATGGATGGTTTTGAGTTGGTCCTCAAAGGTATACTGAGTTGAATCCGAAACGCCCATGACCACCATAAAGATTAGCCCACTGCCAACCAATGTCAATTGGATCAGGAATACCCGTTGTGTGTTGCGGAACATATTGCCAAGGGTGAGTAGGATGCTATAGGGCACGTTGCGCGCACCCGCAATCAGTCGATCCACAAAGCCCACACCGACCGAGCCAGAAAGTCCATACGTACTGATGGCTTCGCGTACGGTGATGCGCACGCCTCGGAGTAGTGGCACAGTGGCAGCGATGAGTGGGATGATCACAGCGACAAAAATCTGTGCCAAAATTGATACCGACTCAAAGGCAAACCCTGTATTGGTTGTGTTGGTAAAATCGAGGAAAAACTTTTTGATGCCGTTGGCTGCGATGGCGGAGAGTGGGATGGAGATGGTAACGGCTAGAAGACTGTAGACAAAAATCAGTAACAGATAGCCCCACAATATCTGCCTACCGCGCGCACCGATGGCTTTCATCACGCCAATCTGGTCAATTTGCTGCGTGATGATCGCACTGACACTGTTAAAGACCAAAAAGACAGCTAGAAAGAGGACAACGCTACCAACCACACCCATGACAGAGAAGAGTACATCAAGTATCGCGGATGCAGGCTGTGTCTCAGGGTCAGCAATGCGCGCCTGTAAGGGCTGATTCGCTCCCTGCGAATCGATTCCTAGTTTATCCAGTCGCTCTTTGATCTCTGCATCAATGACCTCAGCACGTTCCTGATTGAAATCGCCCATGCTGATGAGTATGGTCTCATAGTTGGCATTGCCGACCAACTCCAAATAGCGCGCACGGGTGACAAAGAAATCGGGGTTGCCTGTAAAGAACGGCGCGGCGCGCACACTCTTGATGATGCCATCAACCTGGATTTCCCGCTCACGGCCATTCACACGCAGTTGCACCGTGTCACCGATAGCCATGTCAAAGGTGATGTCGCTCCCTCTGGAAATGGCAACCTCACGTCCCTCCGGCCATTTGCCATCATAGAGAAAATCTTTGGACATGATTTGGTCAAAGTAATCGCTGCGGGCGCGTAGAAACGCACTTTCCCACTCGGCATCTTCGCTGGGACGCCACTCGATGATCGTGTTCGACAAGCCCTCCACCTCGACCACGCCATTGACATTTTTCAACCCCAGCAGCTGGTCATCCGTCATCGGTGGATTGACGATCAGACTAATTGTGGGTGGACCCGCTTTTTGCCAGTCAGCATTGATCGCGTTGACGATGAGATTCCGTCCACCAACCACAAGCCCTGCCCCAAACGCACCTAACGCAATGACCAACGCCACTTGAATGGTGCGAGACTTGTTGCCCCAAATATCTGCCCAAATTTTTTGATAAATAACATTCATAATTTTTATATCAACTACCTGCACATGTTTTGCCAAGATTATGCACTGCATTTTGCCATATATTTTGCCAATCGTGAAGTTGGTTACTTTCCTATTTTTGTGAATTCACGTATAATTCTACCAAATTGTAGATAGAATCAAAAAGAATTGCTCAACCAATTCTTACACGTAGGCAAATCCACACGGTAAAATACCCATTAAAGCGCGGAGTTAGCAATCTCTATTGCGGGTCGTATACGAGAATACCGGCATTAGAGAATGCCTATTCCGCTGGTATTTATTTGTGTGGAATCGCCTTAAACTTCGTTTTGATAAGCTCTTGGAATTATACTATGCGACGATTTTTCATCATTTTAGGTAGCATTATTGGTATTGTGCTTGTGGTGGGTGCGGGCGCAATCTTGGGTGGGTTTGTTGATATTGAAAGCTTTACACAGCCCGCAGGGGAAAATGCAGATATTCAACCTGCCGCCGACGTTCAACCCGCCAGTGATAATTCACCAGTGCGTGTCGTTGCCGGGCAGATTTTTGTTGACGCCCGCGTTGTCCCTGCACAAAACTCGTATCTGAGCTTTGCCAGCAGCGGCATTGTCGCGGATATATTGGTTGAAGAAGGCCAAGTGGTACAAGAGGGGGATGTCATTGCCCAACTTGATGCAGCCGATACGCGTGTTCTTGTCACCCGTGCAGAGGCTGACTTGGCACGAGTAATGGCTCGCTTGCAGGAACAGCGTAACGGTGCATTGCCTGAGGAAATCGAGTCCGCACAGGCCAATGTTGCCAGCGCAACCGCACGATTGGAGCGCGCTCGCAATGGAGCCAATGCAGGCGACCGCGCAGCAGCGGATGCTGGGGTTGCAGCAGCACAGGCGAGCCTGCAAAATGTGTTAGAAGGGGCCAGCGATCAAGAGCTTATTAATGCCCGTGCTAATCTTTTCAATGCCGAAGCGGAGCTAAGTCGTGCCCAATCTGCCTATGATCTAGTGTCTTGGAGTGCTGAAATCGGTGCATTACCACAATCTGCGGCCTTGCAAACCGCTACCAACAATTTTGAGGCGGCACGTGCGCGACTGACTGACTTAGAGAATGGACCAACCCAATCGGCTGTTGCTGCTGCCAATGCCGAAGTGCAACGCGCACAGGCACAGCGCAATTCAGTCAACACCGTGCTGCCGCAGGACGTTGCCGTTGCTGAAGCCGACCTCCGCAATGCCCAAGCACAGCTTAATCTCATCCTGCGTGGCACACGCACCGAGCAACTGGCCGCTGCCGAAGCGGATGTCGCCATCGCCACTGCCAGCTATCAACAACAGCTTGTCGCCCTCTCACGCACAGAATTGATTGCCCCCTTCTCTGGCACAATTGCCTCCATTGACATCAGCCTTGGTGAACAGGCAAATGCTGGTAATCCAGTGGTTCGTCTGGCCGACTTTTCAACGCTCGAGATCGAAACCGAAGATTTGACAGAGTTGCAGGTTGTGGATATTCAGGTCGGTGCCACGGCAGATGTGACCTTTGATGCCATTGATGACCTGACCATTAGTGGTACGGTGTTGCGCATCCGCCCTTATGGACAGGAAAGTCTTGGCGATATTGTCTATCGCGCCGTGGTGGAGCTTGATGAGCAGGATGAACGCCTTCTGTGGAATATGACCGCAGTCGTGGCCTTTAATCAGTAGCAGGGACAATAACAGGCAAGGATTAAAGCTATGAGTAATCCATTAAAAAGACGATCACGACTAGCACCGCCAGCAGCAGAACAAGACACAACCGCTAATATCGACTCGACTCAGAACAATGTTCCAAAACCTCAACCAAGCAACCGTAACGGCACAGGCAAAGAAGTTGTACGCGTCAACGATGTGGTCAAGTCATTCCCTGTCGGCGACGACGAAATCACCATTCTCAAAGGCATCTCCCTCTCAGTCAATACTGGCGAATTTGTCTCCATCGTGGGGCCATCGGGCAACGGTAAATCGACACTGCTCAATATGATTACAGGCATCGACCGTCCCAGTAGCGGTGAAATCATCGTCACCGAACGCCCCGTTCACAGCATGACCGAGAACCAACTGGCGGTCTGGCGTGGCGAAAACGTGGGCATCATCTTCCAGTTCTTCCAAATGCTTCCTGCGCTCAGCCTGCAACAAAATGTCATCCTGCCAATGGAATTTGCCAGCAAATACACACGCCGGCAACGTCGAGAACGCGCCATGCATCTGCTCGACATTGTGGGGTTGGCCGACCAAGCCAATAAACTACCAAGCATGGTCTCCGGTGGTCAACAACAACGTGCAGCCATCGCCCGTGCGCTTGCCAATGACCCACCACTGCTGGTCGGTGATGAACCTACTGGAAACCTTGACTCCACAACGGCGGGTGAAGTGTTTGAATTATTCCATCAGCTTGTGGAGAGTGGAAAGACCATGTTGATGGTGACGCATGATAAGGAGTTGGCTGCACAAGTGCCACGCACAATTGAAATACAAAATGGTGTGATATCGCGGGATAACTCTAATCGCTCAAAATAGCACGTGGTTCTTTTTGAATGGCCAATCGAGGCTCAGATTGACTTGTTTGTGACGGGGTATAGGCATCAGGTGGACAGACCATCACCGCCATCTGGTTAAACTGTGACCATGATCGCTCAAAGGCCCCCCACCCAAAATATTTACGCACCCCATCCCAAGCGTCAATCAAATAAATTCCGCCAGCATCATACCCGGCGGCTAAAAAGCTATGTTCATAGCGAATGGCGGCAAACGTTGTGCCATCCGAAGCTGTATACCACTGCGGGGTGGATAGCTTCATGTCATAGGTTCCCCACACAATCACAGGACGTGATGCATCCAACTCTGTGCGCAGTGCATCGAGTCCAACTTCATAGCGCGCCTGTGTACAGAGTCCATATTGCTGCAATACAGCGGCCACAGGTTCGGCGTAGACACCATAGCCATCGGGCGGCATCGACCCAGGTTTGGCGTGAACATCACCCACAAAGCCTTTATGGGGATTATCGGCTTTGGGCAGTGTCTCGAAGAAGTCAACCTCGTCAATGGTAATGCCAAAATAGGCCGCTAAATCAACAGCACTACGGCTTTCACAACTCAGATTAAACTGCTGCCCTTCCCCAACCAAATTTTCGAGGATCACAAATGGGGACGATACAGCAATCTCTTCTATATCTGTGGTGTCTTCATCTGCATAGGCGATGGATATGTTTTCTGCGAGCGTCGTCTCATTCCCACCCACTGCCGTTGTCGTCAACACATCTACGATAGACTGATCCAACTCCGGCACATCTCTCTTTGATTGAATATTATTAGGTGTTTCTGTAGATGTTTCTGAGAGTGTTTCTTCAGGTTTTTCACTTGGTTCTTCGTTCTGTGGGGTAAGTACATCTTCAACATAGGTAAACTGCATTGTGCTGAACACAATGGCACTTGAAAAATCGCTTTCATTGTTGAGATCAACCAGTTCAACAAATCCTTTCGTGCCTTTCTCAAAATAAAATGACCCTAAGTCGATGTGCTGGTCTTGGCTAACTCGCTGATTTTTGCGCACAGAGGTTGTCCCATCTGCATGAAAAACCCTATAGCTGGCCTGAGCAGTCGCAGCTGTTACACGGCGATTATGTGGCACTGGGCAAGGCCAATCAAAGGCGTTAAAGCGAGGGATAAACGCCTCGACGCGATAGACACCCGCTTTTGGTAGGTCAGGAAGCCAGCGACCCCGATTTGTAGAATAACGCCGCTGTTTCGTGTTTAGGGTTGTGTAGAAGGTGTGACCATCGGTGTCAGTAAGCTGTTTCCAATGTGAGGCACAGGGATTCGCATAGATAGGAGTAAGCTGTGCTTGTGGCACGACGATAACGCTGCTCCGGTTGTTGATATCTTCTGGTGAAAAGATATTGATGTCTTGTGTTTGTGCGTTGACTTGATGATGTGTAGCTATAAGCAGACAAATAAGCAATGTATACGCCCATAATAGGGTCTGTAGTCTAAGTTTCGTATATCGCAAACAAAAATGGTAAATCTGTATCATTATCCAATAGTTCCAACTGTGTTGATAGCGTTTAGCGATTTTAATTCGCTCTATGTTATTATGCCCAAAATATTTATTTTACCATAAATTCAAGAGATACTGTTTAAACCTTATTCAACTTCATGGCAAAATCACACTCACATGGTGCATTAAATTCTGTTGAAGCAGCACAACAACAATGGTATACGACTCTTCAACAATATTCAGCCTTCGATATTCTCGAACCCGAAACGATTCCTTTGCACAAGGCCAATGGGCGCGTCACGGCACGGCCAATCTGGGCACGTATCTCATCCCCCCACTATCATGCGGCGGCGATGGATGGCTATGCAGTAAGAGCCGCTACAACACAGCCTCTTGCGGATGGTGGGGTCGAATCAGTGGCTCTTCGTGTGGATATAGACGCCATTGCTGTCAACACAGGTGAACCGCTCCCGGCTGGCATGGATGCGGTTGTGATGGTTGAATATACTGATTTAGCCCCCAGTGACCCAACAATGGTAACTATCACACAAGCTGTGACCCCTTGGAAGCATGTACGCTCTGTGGGTGAGGATATGGTGCAAGGGCAGCTTGTTTTGCCAGCACACCACCAACTACGACCACAGGATTTGGGTGCGATTGCTGGGTGTGGTCATGGGAGTGTCGAGGTCATTCGTCGTCCCCGCGTTGCGATTATCCCAACAGGCAGCGAACTGGTCCAACCCGGTGAATCTGTACAAGCGGGTAGTATCATCGAATATAACTCGTTGGTTCTTGGTGCGCAGATTGAGGCATTGGGTGCGGTTGTCACACGTTTTCCATCCATTCCAGATGAGTACGAGACTATCAAGCAGACCGTGAGCGACGCCTTACAGAGGCATGATTTGGTCCTGATCAATGCTGGCTCATCGGCTGGGTCCAAGGATTACACAGCGGCAGTGATGGCGGAATTAGGTGAGATTTGCGTAAAAGGGGTGGCAATGCGACCTGGGCATCCGGTGATTCTTGGGATTGCGGCACTCGATGATGACTACACGAATAGAACACAGGCAGTTGTTGGCGTACCAGGGTATCCCGTCGCAGCGGCTGTTACCTGTGATGTTTTTGTGAAGCCGCTACTCCAACGCTGGCAAGCGTATACAACAGCAGTTCAGCCCCACGCCAAAACAATTTCAGCAGCGCTTACAACAGACGTATCATCACCCACGCACAGTGATGAATTTCTCCGTGTTGCGTTGGCAAGTGTGGGTGGTCAAACGCTTGCCATGCCGTTGTCACGTGGCTCTGGCATCATTATGTCGCTGGTGCAGGCCGACGGGTTCGTGACAGTCCCGCAGGCGTGTGAGGGATATCCCGCTGGGCAAACTGTTTCAGTTGATCTATTAACCAACAATCCACCCATTGAGCAAACCATCATCCTTGCTGGTGAAGACGAGCCGACCCTAGACCATCTTTATACACATCTGCACCAAATTCATGACAACACACCGCGCCCCTATCGGTTACACCACCAGCCAATGAGTCATGAAGCGGCGCTCAGAACTCTTGAACAAGGTAAAATACATATGGCAGGCATCGTATCAGATACACCGGATGCGCCATTAGATATCTCGCCAGACAAATATGCCATTATCCCTTTCTGCCATCGCCAAGTTGGATTGATTGTGCAGAGTGGGAATCCCAAAAATCTGACGCATTTATCCGATTTGATACGGAATGATGTGTCATTTGTTAATCATGTACCCGATTCGCATACTCGTCACCAACTGGATAGGCGTTTGACACAACTGAAGATTGACTCGACACAGATTCAAGGCTATGGACGCGCTGAACGGCATCACCGAGCGGTGGCTGCTGCCGTGCAGAGTGGTGTGGCCGATTGTGGCGTTGGGGTGTCGGTGGCTGCGCATGACTTGAATTTGGATTTTGTGTCGTTATGGACAGAAATGTATTGGTTGGTGATTAATCAAGAAGTTGTGCCAAATGACCTATTTGTCTTATTACAGGGGTATAAGAACTCACTTAGAAATCATTAACCACCTTGCACAAGCATTTTTCCAAGAAGCATTATCTATGTAAACACCTGATTGTGAGTATGAAATACATTCTAACTTTGCATATTCTAAAGCAGTATCACTCCAGCATTTGCCAACAACAACACCAAAGGTTTGCAACCCTAATGATCTAACAATATTTGCTCGGCGAATCGTATCTTTCGCATCGTTAATGGAAACACTATAAGATAGCCCAATCACCAATATAATGAGTAGCCGACTCTGATGCTCTGTGCCTTGCCACAATAAATGAGAGTCAACCACGTCGTTAAATTGCCTGTCTGTTATCCTTCCATTATTTACTGCTTCATCCAAATGTGGCATGATGGTATCATACCCAAGCATCCCATTAGCTAAATATCTAGTAAATATTGTTTTTTTCCTCAGCCAGAAGCGAATCTCAAAACCATTCTCATCTAACCAGTCAATGTCACTTTTACAGATATTTCTATTCTTCTCGTCGCAATATGGTATTCTATCCATCTGCTTCCTACTCAGCTTCACTCAAAGTCTCTAACCAAGATAGCTTGTTTTAAATTATTCATATTCGAGGACGAAATTTCAACCTCAGCAATCGTCCCAAATCCCAACTGTTGCCATTCCTCCACCCTTACCTGCTCATACCCCAACAAATACGCACGATATAGACTCATGGTCAAGCCATGCCCAACAACGGCAACTGTTTCATGAGAGTGACTATTTACGATTGCGTCAATCCCTTGGCGAAAGCGTGTCAAGGCACTGGTTGCACTATCCCACCCCGATATAGATTTATCTGGATGGGCAAAGACCTCTGTCACCTGCGCAAGATAGTCATCAGTCCACCCAGAGCGGCGCAATTCATCGAATCGAGCATCAATTGTTGTTGGAATGTCATAGGTTTCCAGGACAGGCTGAACGGTCAGGAACGTCTTCTCTTCACTGCTGAGAAAGATGTGGTCTACCTGCTCCCAAAATTCATGCGAAAGCAATTTTTGTGCTTGGACGATCCCTTTCTCCGACAAACCCCATTCGCGGGCATTGGTATCAGGATTGATTTGTGTATGCGCATGACGCACCAAATAGAGTCTCATCTAGCTATCCTCCACAGAAACAGCCGTGACCATACGCATAAAATTCCGCAAAATCCGCAAGCCAACGGTGTGGCTTTTCTCTGGGTGACACTGGATACCCCATGCGTTTTTATACAACGCAGTTTGTCGAAACAGTCGCACCGGCAAAATGGTTTGCAGATGCCGGTTACGAATCAGGGGATGGGGTTTGAAAGCAGAGTGATAAACCCCTGGCCGGGTATTGCTATCCGCAGTGAGAGAGAGGGTATTGGTGTTGACGTTTGCG
>JBCCFC010000294.1:0-11676 GCA_039029935.1 Chloroflexota bacterium | reverse complement strand
TCCCAACAATCCTGCCCTAACTCCTCACAAGTTGAGCGGAATATCTCTGCCTGAGAATCAGCCACTGCCACAAGCAACCCACCACTGGTTTCTGCCTCCCAAAGTAGAATACGATGCGCCGACAATACGCTCTCTTCCATCTGCACATGAGTACCAAAATGCTCAGGATTGCGCACATGTCCACGTGTGAGATAGCCAGCGTCAATATAGTCCATGACCCCTGGCAGAACAGGCACATCTGTGGATCGAATACGGAACCCGACCTGCGATTCTCGGTGACTGGCAATCGCCATTTCACTGCCATGCCCCAGCAGACCAAAGCCTGTAACATCGGTTGCACAGCGTACCCCTGCCGCCCTTGCAGCCTGTGCCGCAGCCTTATTGAGATGACTCATCGACGCAATCGCTGCATCCAGATGAGCAGGGTCAATGTCTAGCTTGCCCTGCGCACGACGCGCCATCTTTGCTACTCTGGATTCGGATGAGCCAGTTAACTTGGCAGCAGTTGTGACAATGCCAGTACCCAACGGCTTGGTCACAAAAAGGCGATCTCCCGCCTGCGCACCACCTTTGCGCATCACTTTATCAGGGTGCGCCGAGCCTGTCACACTCAGCCCATAAAATGGCTCTGGATTGGTGACGGTATGCCCGCCTGCAATGACTGCACCCGCTTCTTGCACCTTGGCTGCACCGCCCGCCAGAATCTGGCCGATGATGTCTGCGCCCAATGATTCGGGAAACCCAGCGATGTTGAGACAGACCAGAACCTCGCCTCCCATCGCATAGACATCGCTCATGGCATTGGCGGCGGCAATTGCGCCATAGGTGGCCGGATCGTCAACAATGGGTGTGAAGAAGTCGGTCGTCTGAATCAACGCGCGCTCATCATCCAGACGATAGACCAATGCATCATCTGGTTCAGCCAAGCCAACTTGCACATTGGGATGCTCGCTGGCGGGAAATAATTCTGCTAATTGCCCCACAACGTGAGACAGTGCCCCCGGCGGGAGCTTGGATGCTCAACCCGCGCAAGCAACCATTGATGTTAATGCAATTTTTGTTTGATCCATAATGATGACTACTGTTTATTCCTACTTGTTTTCGTTAGAATGTTGAAGAGTTGAAAGGTTGAAGGGTTGAAGGGTTGAAATCTATCCAAATGTATAAATTCAACATTAACTCTTCTTGCGACAATGCTTTAGTTTAACAGGTAATTGAATTAAAATCCAATCATGATTGATAATAGTGTTGAACAGTCAGGAATTGAACAGTCAGGGGTTGAACAGTCAAACGACTCTTCCCATTTAGGTCAGTGGTATGTGGTGGCATTTAGTGAGTCTTTGCGCCCAGGCAAAACACTCGTCAAGACAATTGCTGACCAAGAAATTGTCTTTTGGCGCACCAGCGATGATGATGGCTTGGTGCAGGCGGCATCTGCGGTTTGCCCGCATTGGGGTGGGCCATTGGGCGAGGGCATCGTCACGGATGATGGACGCCTGACCTGTCCTTGGCATGGCTGGCAGTTTCGCAACGGCTACTGCATCGACCGCCCCCGTCTTAAACTGCCCCGTTATCTTGCCCATGATGATGGTATTTTACTCTGGGTGCGTCTCCCTTGGGCTGTGGAGCAGGTTACACAACCACCTTTGCAATCACGCCCTAGCGACGCTTATCCCTTTTGGTTTGACATACACATTGAGTCGGATGTCTATCATGTACAAGAAAACTATCTCGATTTTCTTCATCCTGCGGAGTACCATCAAAGTGTTTTCAACCATTGTGTCTATCTAGGCAAAGAAGAGTATAACGGGCATCGTGTCAATTTAGTCGAGCTAGGCTATAAACTGCCCATGAACCGCTCTATGATCACACGCACCCGTGTATGGGCACCGACCGCGTATCAAATTCGCAACGAAGTCTATGATGGACTGGCCGTTGGCATGGTCATCGAGAGCCACATCACGCCGCTGAGTGCTGAACGCTCAATTATCCACGAGGTTTATCATGTACCCGATAACGTTGTTCCCAAGCAAGGCTGGCCGATGGCGCGCTTTTTCATGCTAAAGTCGGCGCGCAAAATCCGCGAGGAAGATGCGCTGTTTTCAGCAAGGCGGTATCAATTGCGGAAACATGGATTTGTGGATGGGCGTGGCTTGCCCGTTCAGGACAAGGCCGAGCCGTATCTGCATGAGTGGAGCCAGAGCGAGGCGGCAGATACGGCGATAGCGCGGTTGGGGAAGTTGGTCGGAAAGATTGCGCCAAGCCATTGGTGATAGTTACCCATCATGATGGGTTGTACTCATCCGTCACAGTGATTAGCTGTATCATAAATTGCCCAAGCCCAGTATGGTGAGAGTCCAGAGCTGCATCCACGAGCGTATCCAATGAGTCCAAATCGTCAATTTTTGCGAGGTTTTTGGTAATCATGTTAGCATCCGTTTCATCCAAAGGCGATATATGGTTGAGAACTTTTATAATCATTTCGCGCTTATCTTCGAGTTTGCCTTCAAATATGCCCTTCGCTTTCCCCTCTATCATCCCCTCAACTATCCCTTCAATTTTTCCTTTTTCCATCCAACGCTCTTTGATATTCATAATTGTGATCCCCTCCTCCGCAAATAACTCATTCACGGTTTCGTCCAACACTTCATCTGGCACACGATTTTTAATCGCTGTCGTGTACGTCAACATCGCCTCCAAGTGTGCCAGTAATTTCTCGCGTGGTAACTTGGTGGCTGTCAGCGGTTCAAAGATATCCCTAACCCGCTCATTCAAGGACTCGTCATAGATATATTTTAGTAGCAACAACGCAGCTTGTAAAGACCCAGATGCAATTTTGTCCAAAATTTCGCTATCAGTGTAGTCACTCGTATCAAATAGAATGTATTTGAAATTAGGAATGTATGGGTGAAAAATTGGGTCTACATCCTTGAACAACTCGACAAACGTTTTGGGGATAGACCAGCTATCTTCGCCATGATAGACAATAATCACGATGATGGGGCGTAGAGGTTTGCTATTTTTGCGGTCAATGCGCCAGCGCTCACTCATATAGCGCAGCACCTGTTCCAACACATCGGCCTCTGATGTGCTTTTGTGTTCAAACAAGATATAAATGTGTGCTGGCGCGGTTGGCGTATTCTGCTGCGATGGAGTTTTTGCCTGAGATGATTGTGACGCCATCAACGGTGCTTCATAAAACATATCTGTCCGTTGGTTGCGTAGACGCTCATCCATAAAGCCATCTTTTTGGAAATCGAGATCGTCCAATACAAGCCTCGATATCACCTCGCGTGGACCGTAGACCGCTAAAAATTCACGTGCATGATTCAAATCGGAAAACACATACTCGAAAAAGTTATTGTGGGCTGTTTTGATACGATCTGTTTGGGTGGGTGATTGAGTTGTGGGTGGCTTGGATTTCTTGTTCTTGCGTTTTGCCATGCAATACTCCTCTGTGTTAGCAAATATATGTTCGATGAAATTATAACACATATGAGTGTATCGTGTCAAAGCAAGGAATGCAGATTTAGAGATATGCTGATCTTAACTTATTTCACCCAAAGTCCAACCCTAACCCAATCGAGGCGAGACGGTCCTGCGCCATCTCATCAAAACGCGCACTCTGTTCCTCTGTGAAATAATTACGCCAGTCACCCACAGTGCCTTTGCGCATATGGGGTGATCCATTGGTCGTATCGCTCTTGTTATAAAATTCATGCATATTGGTTTGGGGATTGTTGCCCATTTTGCCAAAGTCCGCACCATCTAAAACGCGTTCAATCACCTGTGGTGTGGCATCAATATCTAACCAGTCGGCTAATCGGGTGACGACAGAAGCAAGGTCACGTTTCATCTCTTCATAGTGGATAAACAAGATATTGTCAAACCGCTGGCTGGCCTGCCACCACTCGCTTACATGATCAAAGTAGCTGCCCCAAGGCACAAGCCCTGCAAAGAACAGCTCACAATAGTGATCCCATGTACCAGTATACTCAATCAGCCAGCTCTTTTTCGAGAAATGGTAGTAGGAGACGGCACAATCTTTGGGGTTGCGCACAACATAAATGTAACGGCCTGAAAGACGGTCCGTGTGCGCATCATAGCCTGGCATCAGTGATAAACGACGATGTGAGCAAAAATAGCGAGGAGATTGCCTCTGCTCAAACGCGATGAGTGTAGCCAGCTCATCCCCGATTGGATCCAAGAAGGGAATGGTTTCACTAAACCCTTGAGCATCTGTCTCATCACCATTCGATAATAAATGCACGAGTTGACGTGTCCATATTGTGCCAGAACGCGGAAAGGTGGCGATCAAGACATCATCTGGGCGTGGTGTAAAATTTTGTTTCACCAAATCAAAGGTCGTTTGGGGCATATCTTTCAGGCCGATGATTGTGCCGCCTTTGCCATCATCTATTACTGAATGGGGATAGCCCAAGTCTATTTTACTCATATCATTACACTCCTCATTTTCTAGGACGAACTCAATTTTTCGTGGAAAATACCTGCACAATCTGTTAATAGCCACGACTCAATTTCAGTCACAGCCATTGCCAGAAACACTTTATTGGCAAATTCTCTGTCATTCAAAATTTTCTCGACTTGGTTAATCAGCGAATTGGACTCTCGTCTGCGCTGGCTTGCAGAAATGGGGCCATCTGTATCCAACACAAAAATCACAAAATCATCTACCTGCAAATAGCGGCGAACCGCTTGTACCAATGATGTGTTTTTGTCATTACGTCGCTGTTTTCGTTTTTGTTGACGCTTTGCAGAAGAAGGAACTTTGTGAACCGTGCGAATTGTCAAATCAGGCATCTCAAATGCCGTCATCATCTTCTCTGCCAGTATGCCAACCACATCTTTGTCAAAAGGAGATTCTAATGCCCATAGCGTGATACTGGTCATGTCATCTTCTCCAAGCCATCATGCTTTAACAAGTCATCAATCAATTCACTTTCAAAAATCGCACTGCCCATGCCAAAATCATCAATCCATCCGTCCAGCGCAGGGTGCCGATGACGTTCTTTTAGTACATTGAGTACATGTGTCCCTTGCCCCAACCGATTTTTGAGCAATAGCACGGCTATGTTCGAGGAAGGCTCAAACGCATCTAATAGCTGAACACTGTGCGTGGTGATAATCACTTGTGTTCGTTTGGATAGTTGCGCTAAGTAACTAGCTAAGATTGGTAAGGTATTTGGATGGAGATTTTGCTCGGGTTCTTCAATGGCGATTAAGGGTGGCAAAGTGTCTTGATTGAGCAGGATCAAATAGGCCAGTAGGCGTAGAGTGCCGTCCGATGCCCGACTCAATGGGATGAGTTGTTGATAGCCTTCATCAAGAAAAAATTCATAGTGACCATTTGTATGGGTACCATTTGTGGATGGTTTCGAATGAATAGATAGCCCTAACGTATCTACTAAGGCTGTATTGACAAGCTCAAATTTATCAGGCATACTCTCCTGCCAGCGCGCCAGCACTGCGGCGACTTTTGCACCTTCATCATCCAGTGTTGAAGGTAAGGCCTGCCTAAACTGTCCTTTTTGAAAAAAGTGTTGCAACTCATGGCTAGAGCGGATGATATTGGGCTGCAAGTGATAGAATGTCCAACTTGCCATAAACTGTTGAATGGCACTGGTGACAGGACGGTTCCCATAGTCTCCAGCCGACCCAAGTGCGATTTTTGGCATGGCCGGATTAAATGGGGTTTCAACTATCGAATTGCCTTCATCATACACATATCCACTGCCATTGCTGATGTTAATCACTGATTGTGTCGTGTTACCATCGACTAATTCAAGATGTTCTCGCCGTATATATGCGGCTGGACCCAGAGCAATTTCAAGTTGATAGTTTGCTTGGGTGTCATCAACCATGATTGCCAATTCCAACCCAATCGGCTCAATACCACCAGCCCACGCAGATTCAGTAAGTAGCGATACAGGTGGTACCGTGTCCATGTTCACAGCATCAGATAAGAATTTGAATCCGGCAAGGATATTGGATTTCCCACTGGCATTGGCACCCGTGATAATCGTCAGTTGATTTACGGACAGTGGGATGTTTTGCAGACTGAGGATTTTTATAAACTTAATGGATTTTAGGTTGATATTCATAGTTAGACATTTTGCTTAAAAATCAATTGCTAATTTTCGCTTCCGCATCTGCGCAAATCGCACTTGATAGGTCGGTTCATCAGCATTCATGCTTGGGGCGTCTTCGACAACTGGTGTTGACTTAGGTTCTGACTCCGCAGACGCATCATTCGATGTCAACTCTGCCAGCGGATCAGCCACACGTCGACGCTGTCTTCGTGGTTTACTCTCATCAGCAAGCGCATCCAATACATCACCACTGGCTCTAATCGGTCGTCGTCTAGTCGGTCGCGCATCCTCACTCCCCTCAGATGAGCGCTGTCGAGGTGGGCGGCTACGTCGTGAAAACGCCTTGGGCTGCAAATCGGCATGGTTGGCATCCACCAACATGCCTTTTTCAATGAGAAGGGCAATGACCTGTTTGGTTTCATCAACGGACATATCGAGCAATGCCGCAAATTCAGTGAGGGTGATCTGTTGTTTGCGGATAATTTTGCGGACCATACCAGCGATAGGTGCTGGGTAGGCGAGTACGTCGGCGGGCATGATGCCTGCAACTGGTTCTACCTGTGTTAATGTATCGAGTAGCTCTTGAAAATTTGTTTTATCCATAAGATTTTTATTTATTCTCTAGTTGATCAAAAATATCCACAATTACTTTTGCTTTGGCCTGAACCGTTTCATCCAAGATGTTCATCTGTGTCCGTAGGCGTTGGCTCAGGGCCAGGACCAACGTAATTGCCAACGTTGGCTGCGCAGCGACCAGTGTATGCAGTGCCTGTTGGTGGATGATCAGTATGTCAGTTTTGTCTAAGGCAACCACTTCATTGGCAAATGGCTCACCATCGAAAATCGACAGTTCACCAAAATATTCACTTGGCTCTAGTTGCGCAATGACCTGCATGGCGTCCTCTGTGCGCGTCCGCTGTCGCCGTTGATTTTGACGTTGACGATAATGGCGTATCTCTACCTTGCCCTGCACAATGACAAAGAGGGCATCGGTATATTCACCTTGCTTGACAATCACATCACCGACCTCAAACGATAATTCCTCACTGATGCTGGCAAGGATGCGCAGTTGGTTGATGGACATGTCGTGAAAGAGGGAGACTTGTTTTAGTGTTAAGACTTTTTCAATTGGTGTCAGCATTGTCGCAATCTTTGCCCCCTTACAACCTTGTCAATACATCCACCAACGGCTTTGCAGTCTGGGATGATTCTTTTTCTTCGATTATCCGCCGGTTAATCTCACGCAGGCGTTGGCTCAAAACTTGCAATAGGCTCTGTGCTAACTGTGGCCGATATTGAATCATCGCCACGAGTGAATCACGCCGTACCTGTAAGAGTTGCGTTGCGACGACCGCCACCGCATCTGAGTTGCGTTCCTGATCATCAAAGAGCGACAACTCCCCAAAATAATCAAATGGATTGTAGACATTGAGTCGTTTAATCTGTTCGCTGCCTCGTTCGGTGACTTCACGTGTCTGTAGTGCCACACGGCCTTTGACTACAACATAGAGCAAACCGCCGGGGTCGCCCTCGGCAAAGACTGGTTGATTTTCATCATAGTAGACTGTCTCGCTAATCTCGGCCACCATCTGCAATTGGCTGACACTCATGTCACGGAAAAAAGGCACTTGGCGCAGAAAGATAATTTCTTCAATCGTAGTAAGCTCACGGGTTAAAGAAATATCACTCGCTTTCTGGTTTTCTCTGAGGATTTCACGGGAAAATTGGATTGTCTCCTGTAAGACTGGGACATCCTGTCCGACGAGTTTCTCATGTGTATACATGAGTGCAGCATCCAAACTATCATGCGATAAATCCAAATCTCTGTACAGTGGATTGGGGTTGGATGGTTTCTCGACAAATAAATCCATCGCTGCTACATTACGCGCTGGCCGGGCTGGTCGCTTTGGCTGCGTTGCACGAGCAGAATGTTTGGCAATGGCGGCTAATGAGTCAGCCCCTGTATCATTTTGCTCCGCTGTTGGTGCAGGTTCGCTAATCTCTGTACTCGGTCGAACCCGTCTTGTCCTCTCACCACGTGAACTGGACCGTTGACGACTACCCCGTGACGTATTGGCAAGACCAGACAATGCGTCATCTAAAGCCTCATCTGAATCAGGGTTCGTTTCAGCATCAGATGTTTTCTCTGTGACGCTTTCTTCATCGTCATCCATCAATACGGATAAATTTTTCGGCGGCGTTCTTGCCATGCGTTTTCGAGGGGAGCGTGTAGAGTTTTCGCCAGATAACATATCGTCTAAAGCTGTATCTGCATCAGAACGCGCTTCTTCAACGGATGCTGTCTCAACAATACTTTTTTCACCATCCATCAACGCAGATAAATTTTTTGACGGCGTTCTTGCAGCTCGTTTTCGAGGAGAGCGTACAGTTCCTTTGACAGATAGCATATCGTCTAAAGCTGTATCTACGTCAGAACTCGTTTCACCAACGGTTTCCGTCTCTGTCACAGGTTTCTCGTCATCCATCAGCACAGATAAGCCTTTGGCTGGCGTTTTTGCGGTACGCTTTCGCGGTGTTCGCACAGGTTTTTCAATTAAATTTACTGACGGAGCAGCAGTTTGATTATCCGATTGTATGCTGGTTTGGCTATCAGGGTGGCGCGTCTGATAAATTTCAGTAAGAAGATAGATAATCAACGTCTGTAGATAGGTATTGTGATAGTATTGTTTGACTTCATATGAAATCGCCGAATATTTCTCCGCATCAATCAGTTTATCGAGTAGATTGCCTGCCAGCCGCTCACCGTGAATATTTTTCTTGGCCTCCCCCCATTCTGGCCAAATCAGATGGAGAATTTGGATAATCGAGAAGGTCAGCAACGGTTCATTTTTCTGATACTGACGGATACTACGCAGGCTGATTTTGGGTTTCTCAAACAAAGGCGCGATATGCTGGGCAAGTTGTGGCGTTGTAATCGTCTCCAGTGCTTCGATGGCATTCGCCCGCATATTTGGGTCCTCACCTTGGAGATGGCTGCGTATATTTTTGGCCTGTTCTGCATCACTCAACGCCTCGACTAAGAAGAAGATACGGTTGAGCAGCAGCTGAATCTCTTCATCATACGTTGCCAACAGCAAACCAATCCCCTGCTCGTGAATCTCGGCGATGTTGCTGT
This sequence comes from Chloroflexota bacterium, assembly GCA_039029935.1. Classification (GTDB taxonomy): domain Bacteria; phylum Chloroflexota; class Anaerolineae; order Caldilineales; family Caldilineaceae. The sequence goes on along the minus strand of JBCCFC010000294.1, from coordinate 2,430 downwards.
CGGAAAAGGTGACTCTGTGCTGATAGAGCGTGTACGTGTCATGCGTCAGCCGACGAATCGTTTCTTCAAGATAGCTGCGGGTCTGATATTTACGTCCAATTCGTCCTAAGACATAGGCACTACACTCGACCGCTAGTGGATTTTCACTTTTGAGTAATTCAGAGAGCGTCTCTTGGCTTTTTCTCGAAAATGAGGTCTGCTCTAGAGCGTCATTCATTGTCATCAGCGCAGCACTGAGAAGCACACAGGTGTGTTGACGGACCAAAAATTGTTTGTCGTTAAAAATGGGGATCAGTGTGTCGAACGATTTCTCCAAAGGCAGCGAGGCAATGCCATCAATGGCTTCGGTGCGAATCGTTTCATCGCGATCTTGGAGGAACGATTGCAGGACTTTATGCCCTTGTGTATGAATTTCTTGTTTATCCGAGGCACGAGTTGAGTGAGTGACAAGCCGTTTGATTAATGTCACAGCTTGCAGACGGACCAGCGGCTGTGGGTCGTGGATATAGGGTTCTAGTAGCTCAAAAAGTTGATTGTCCCCAGCACTCGCTAGCACTCGCAACCCCATCATACGATAGGTAATGTCCGAGTCGGGGGCAAGCCAGCCATCGAGCTTTGCCTGCGCTGTTGATTGGTAGGTGATTGTTCTGTCTTCCACATCAACAGGCAATGTCGCAGATAGCAGTGTAGGAATGACCATTGCCTGTACAGGTAACATCGGGTCATCCAATAGTGAAACAAATTCACTGAGGATAGGTGGTCGTCGATGGACATTGGGCATTTTGCTGAGAGCCTGCGCCGCCGCCTCACGCACGGATGAATCCGGGTGTTGTAATTGCTCCAGACAGAACGAAATGAAAAGCGGTGTGCTGATATCATCTTCACTAAGCATGTTGATGATGGCGGCACAGACACCTGCGCCCTCTCCTGAAGTCTTTGGAATGTGAGGAGAATCAGATTGTGTATCCGCAGTGTCTGTCGTCACCCACCGAAGGTTATCACTCGCATCCTCATCACTCGCATCCTCATCACTGATCATGCTCAAAACCGCCACATCCAACAGGATTGGCACCGCATCCAACCCCTCAAGCTCATAGAGCATCTCGGCCAAGAAGACACGCATCTCCTCGCTTTCCAACTCTTGACTATACAGCCGATCACGCAAAAAACGAATTGTTGTGGGGTCGGGCACAATGTAATCGGTTTGCCCTTTTTGCAAAAGCGACATTTCATCGTCAACCAACAGCTTTGCCAATTCATTGCCATATTCATCCTTGGTCCGCCACATTGCCCAGAGATAAATCGCCGCAATCAACAGCGAACTGATGGTTAAGAGGAATGGGGAGATCAATTGTTGACGCACGGCCAAAATGAGACAGCCTGCAAAAAGAACGCCAACCGGCACAATCATGCTATCGATAAACGCGCGTGCGCGGCCCTTGATTTCCGGTGGGAAGCTGTTATATAGCATCGCATCGAGTGGTTTTTGCAAGGCACGTCGCAGGCCAAGATGGATAAAACGCCCGTAGTTGGCTGTCCAGAAATTGGGGAAGAAGTTGAGCAAACCCAGCCCCAGCACAGTTAGCGTGGGATAGGCTAGATTGCTGAGTCCTACACCGAAGCGATTGACAAGCCACCCAACCAACACAAATTGGATGATGATAGCCATGAGATTGCTGATACCATCAAAAAGGCCGTAAAATAGGAGTAGCCCATCTGGATCGTCGGCAAAATAGGTTTCAAATAGCTGTAACGAACGGAATGTGAGGATGTAGATGAGAATGATGAGTAAAAATGTGCCTACTGCCAGCCACCGTAGCAGCCCAGAATTGGCGACAAACGCAAACCCTTCGCGCAACTCATCAAACATACTGCTCGGTTTTTCGGCCTCATCATCGGTGTTTGCTGGTGTTTCTGAGCTTTCACGTTCAGCCATCTGCCCATCGCGCTGCATGTAGTAGACCAACCCCATGCCGATAATAAGACAGAGTATCCAGACCCAAGGAACGTTGACTTGCCCAATCGTTACCGTGAAAATAGAGACACTAAATCCCGCAACCGTATTGGCTGCGAGCGTGGCTGACAGAATAACCGGTAGTGTCCGTTTTGCAGCTCGTGTATTATAGAACCCGTTGGCGTAGGTCAGCAGATGAATGGTGACGAAGTCACGGACAACATCAAAGCCTAAATAAAAATAAGGATAGGCCAAACCATAGGGTCCACTGTTTGTAGTGAGCAGGATGCGGACGGATACCAGCCAAAGGATGTTGACACTAAAAATAATGTAGAGTAAGCGTGTGTGGCTAAGGCGGTCAACGAAGAGCGAGTAGGCAATCCCCGTGAAGAGGGTGATGATTGCACTACCGATAAACATGAAAGAGAGATCGGTGGCATCCCAATACGCGATAAACAGGGCTTGTGTTGTTAACC
>JBCCFC010000293.1:0-11738 GCA_039029935.1 Chloroflexota bacterium | reverse complement strand
CCGCTCACCAGGCGTAGGGAATATATTTTGACTATCCCATGTATGTAGTGGGATATCCTGTGCTGATGCAGGCTGTTCGTCTATTTCTAAAATTGGTCGCAAAGTACTCATAACATATCCCTCTGTTTGGCGTTCATGACGCTGCATTGATGGTTGGCACGACCACAACTCAATACTGCGGATTCTGCGCCACATCCCACTCGACCTGCAAATGCTGCACACCGCGAAAGATAAGCGTAGGCAGGTATTCAAACTCGGTTTGTGCCAGTTGTAGATGGGGCAGACGCCGTGTTAGCTCTTCCAGTATGATCCTCATCTCCAGCCGTGCCAACGGTGCGCCCATGCAGAAGTGTGCCCCATGTCCAAGACCCAGATGTTTTTTTGCATTCTCACGTGTTGGGTCAAAGGTGCTGGGATCAGGGAACACCTCTTCATCATGATTGCCAGAGCCAAGCATCATGAGAATACGCGCCCCCGCCGGAATATCGACACCACCAATCTGCGTGTCGCGCGTGGCAATGCGCCGCCATGCAAAAATCGACGTATCCAGACGCAAAATCTCCTCGACAGCGTTGGGAATCAGGTCAGGATTATCACATAACATTTCCCATTTGGCACGGTCTTGCAGCATTGCTTTAATGCCATTGGCCGACGCCTGAGTCGTGGTTTCATGCCCTGCAAACTGCATGATGAACATCACATTTGCTAGATAGTTGATGGTAAAGCTATCAGGGTCTTCCCGGTAGAGACGCACCATATCGCCCAGATAGTTATCGCCCGGATTCTCAAGGGCATCGTTGACAAGCTTCATGGTAAATGCCCAATGCTCGGCCATGCCACGCATCATCTTTACCTGATCCTCCTCGGTCGGCCAGCCAAAATTGACCAGCGCACGGTCCCCGCCCAGCTTTTTGACAAAGACAGCATCCTCATCCTTGGCCCCCAAAAAGATGAAAATCGCCAGCGCAGGCACTTCGTATAGCAACTGAGAGACCAAATCGGCCTGACCATCTTCAATAAAGTCGTTAATATATCTGGTGACAATCTCACGCACACGTCCCTCAATCTGGTTGACGCGGCGTGGTGTAAAGGCATTGCCAAAAATGCGACGATGCTTACGGTGCGTTTCAGGGGCCTCATCGACCAAGCACGGCTCAATCGTGATTTTGAGGCGGTCCCGTTCGGTGGCTGCGGCTGGGCAGAGCGGCTGGACCGGATGACGGGCATTGGCAGGGGAGAATGTGTCAACGTCCTTGAAAACCTCGATCATGTCCTCATAGCGCATCACAATCCAATAATCTTCTTGCGGGCTGTAGAAAACAGGTTCCGCCGGACGTGCTTTGTCAAAAAATACATAGGGATTTTGCAAATAGTCGGCGGTAGAGGGCTTGAACTCTGCCGCCATCCCGCTCATTGGGCATTTGCCCATTTCCACACGACGCGCTTGATACGCCTCATACTCGCCTGGTGCATTTTGAAACATGCCTAGTTCTTTAAGGTTGCTGCTCATTTATTGCTCTCTTTTATATGATACGTGATAGATTGCAGTTATAGATTGCAGTTATAGATTGATTCGGACGGAGGTGTGAACGGAATTCTATGTGTACAAGCCAAGCTCAATACACCCTCTTGACGGTCTTAAAATTGTCAACTATACCCGCATATAGTATATCATAAAACGAGACAGTCTTTTGTCGCAACTAAAAACATAGTGCAGATTTTGATAAGGTCTGATCTGAAGAAAGAACGCACGAAGGCATATATTATTTTAGCGCATCCTAAACGCAAGTCGTTTAACGGCCAATTGGCGAACATGTCCAATATAAAACTGACCGTCAATTTGACAGAAATAGTTGATTCAATTATCATTTATAATATAAATCGTTTTAAAGTGGTGAAAGCGAGAAGAAACTATGCATCGTGACGAACGCACTTCATACTTAGTCATCGTTGTTTTGATGGTCGTTTTTTTAGCCTGGGCTGTGCCGACGCAGATTAAGAATCCGGAAATGGCGTCTGTCTCCCCTCGTTTAATTCCGCAGATTTGTGCGTGGGCAATTTTGTTGCTGGCTGTGTACAAATGGGTCAGCACTCTGAATCGCGAACGTTTGCCCGCACTCATTACAGTCGAGAACTATAAATTACTCGGCCAATTTCTTGTCATGCTCACCATCTGCACAGTTGTCATGCAGTGGATAGGCTTTTGGATTAGCTCCATCCTCATCACAGGTGGATCGATGTGGCTGACCGGCGAACGGAATCCACGCATCCTGATTGCATTCAGCATCATCTTAGTCGCCGCTACATGGCTTATCCTGCGACCACTAGGGATTTATTTACGATAGAAAGGACTCATGGACGTTTATCTAAGCGCAGTCACCGAGGTATTTACCCTCTCCAACGTTTTCTTTGTCATGCTGGGCATTTTCATTGGCTACATCGTTGGGGCAATTCCCGGCTTGGGCAAAGTCACGGCTGCTGCAATTGCCATTCCCCTAACGTTCTCGATGAATCCCGTCACGGCCATTGGTTTTTTGGTAGGCATTAGCAAAGGCAGCACTGCGGGTAACGCTGTCTCCGCGATCCTCATCAATACACCGGGAGAACCAAGCTCTGTGCCGACTGCGCTGGACGGCTATCCGTTGGCGCGACAGGGCAAGGGCATCAAAGCACTCAAAGTGGCCCTCATTGCTTCCACGATTGGCGACTTTGTGGCAACTTGGGTACTCATCTTTTTAACGGGACCGCTCAGTCGCCTTGCGATGCAAGTTGGGTTGGTTGAGCTGGCATCGCTTCTCATTTTTTCGCTTACATTTATCGCTGCTCTTTCCGGAAAGTCACTCAGCAAAGGGTTGATGTCGGGGCTGTTTGGTCTGCTTCTGGCAACAATTGGGTTGGAGCCAGAGACAGGCACAACACGCCTTATTTTTGGGTTCCGACAACTTTACGATGGGCCATCACTGGTGGCAATGGCGATTGGCATGGTGGCGATTGCCGAAATGATTGTGCAGTTTGAAGATATTTTTATGCGCAAAAATGATGGCGAATCGGTCGAAGATCCGGAAGCGACGGCAGAAGATAATCAAGTGACGGCGGAAGATTGGAAAAAGATGTGGCGACCCATCACGGGAGGTACGCTTATCGGTACTTTTATCGGTATCCTACCAGGGTTGGGCGCAAGCATTGCTTCCTTTGCTTCCTATGGATTAGCGCAGCGCCTCTCCAAAACACCGGAGCTATTTGGCAAAGGGAACGTTGAGGGGATCGCAGCAGCCGAGTCAGCCGATAACGCCATCATCCCATCAAGCCTTGTTCCGCTGGTTGCACTCGGTATCCCGGGCAGCGCAATTGCGGCGATTTTGGCAGCAGGCTTTGCCATTCACGGCATGATTCCTGGACCATTGATGATCCGCGAAAATCCGCAGTTTATCCTTGGCATGTATGGCACGATGTTGCTTGCCTCACCGCTCATGCTGGTCATCGGCTGGATTGGGATGCGCTTCTTCATCCGTGTCATCAGTATCCCCATCACCTACCTACTGTCAGCGGTCTTCTTTTTTAGCGTTCTTGGCTCATATCTGGAAGGTGGGCGTCAATTTGGCGTCTACATTATGATCATCTTTGGGCTTGTTGGCTATTTTGTAAAACGATATGATTACTCGTTTGTCACGTTTCTCATCGGCTTTATCATTGGCCGGCCGCTCGAGCTTGCTATCCGGCAATCCATTATCGTTACACGCGGCGAAAGCATTACTGAATATCCAATCGCAATCTTTTTCGCCACCCTAACTGTTATTGTTATGTTGCGCATGGTATGGAGTACCATACGACGCATAGTAAAAGAAAGAGAAGAGCAGGGGGCTAAGAGTACGGGATAAGTGTTTTGTTTCATGCTCATGAAAGCTTTCTGCTTACTCACCAAATTTCAGGAGAAAACATGAATTCACGTAAAAACATTCTATTTGTACTGTTATTACTCAGTACACTGATTCTGAGTGCTTGTATTGATGCCACCTATCCGGCACGACCCATCACAATGATGGTTCCATTCCGTGCTGGTGGCGGCACAGATACACAGGGTCGTGTTTTGGCCGAGCGCATGTCTGACACGCTTGGGCAAGCTGTCAATGTCGTTAACAATGCAGGTGCTGGTGGTACCGTTGGCATGCAAGAACTATTGGCATCTGATCCAGACGGATACACAATGTCGTATGCTGTGTCTGTGGCCGCAACAGTCAACAACCAATTACAGGAGCTTGACTATGACATGAGCGACTTCCGCATGGTTGGTGTTTCAAGCACATTCCAATCCGCGATTGTCACTGGTGGCGACTCGCCATTTAGCACATGGGATGAGTTCGTGGCCTATGCAACGGAGAACCCAGGGCTGAAGTATATGTACTTGGGTCAGGATAATCGCATTATGATGGAAGCCATTGCAGGGCAGGAAGGTCTTGAACTTGAGTATGTTCCAGCCGATGGTGGTGCAGCGATTGCACCTGCGCTGATCTCTGGTGATGTTGATATTGCCTTTAGCGGTGGTATCCACGCTCGCTTCTTGGAAACAGGTGAAATGCAGGTCCTGCTCAACATGAACAATGGACCACTAATGGCAACGCCAGATGCCCCTTCTTCCGCAGATATTTATGGCATTTCTTCTGAAATTCAAGGCGGACTGCTTGTTCCTGCTGGCACGCCGGATGAGATTGTTGCGACATTAGAAGCTGCGTTCAAATCCGCTGTTGAGTCTGATGAATATATTGAGGTAATGGCAAACATCCAGTTCCCAGTGACCTATCTTAGTGCAGACGATGCGCAGGCAGAATGGCAAAAAGCCTATGACGACTTTGCTGCTGTGAACCAGTAAAAATTAAGTTGGATGCTCAACTGTAAAAAGTGCCGCTTTTATGAAGGAGTGGCACTTTTTTATTCTATGTAAAAAAGTTGAGGTATGGGCATTGTTATTGTACAATTACTCTCAGTTTTGTGTCTTTTGTTCAAAAGAGTGGGAGAATTTGATGATGGCTGTGGTTATTGAAAATTACGATGTGTCTTCAATGGGCGAAATGCATGTCAAAGTTGATCGTGTTTTTGATATACGCATTAACGCCAAAGATGCGCAGCAGAAAGTGAATCAGTGGTTGGTGGATACCATTCGTAGTAGCAACATTGGTGCAGAAGTGCCAGAATTGGGGGTATTTGAGGTTTAGTGGGGTAGCTCCTTAGTCGAGGTGCAATATAGTACTCAAATCTGTTAAAATTGCGCTTTTCGCTGGTAAAACTTTTCGTAATTGTTCAGCCCCCCCTGTCGGTTGAGCCTGTCGAAACCGCCCCCCCTTCGACAGGCTCAGGGGTCTGAATGGTTACAACTTTTCAGAACAGACATAGCGTTTCCAGAGGTAGCTGCAAAAATGCCAGAACGAGCCTAATGCTGTTCTATAGGTCCACCCCACTAAACCTCAAACAACCCTAATATATTTCACGTCATTTGCATTCTCAGCAATCGCATCCATAACCTCACCGACGGTTAGCTCTGGGTGAGGCTCGATAAAGGTGGCATTTTTTTGCCACGGAGAGCATGGAAATGCCCTCGGAGTTCTGCCGCTTTTACGTTCTCCTTAGTTGAACTGCCGCCCACCATCGACAACAATCGTCTGTCCTGTGACAAAATCGCTGGCCGATGACGCAAGATACAGGGCTGTGCCGATTCGGCTGGAGCCGTTGTATTGCTTATCGTGATAAATTTTCTCCAAATAAAGTTGGCATCCGCTTTCTGTCCTAACGTTGTCCCAATAAGTGGCAGGCCGCCCACCTATCCCCTCCACTATCAATGACCTGCTCTGGCTCGTCAATAGCACACAGCTCAAACGCATGAGGACACCGTGTATGAAAGCGACACCCATGCGGTGGGTTGGCAATGCTTGGCACGTTACCTTCCAATACAATGCGCTCGCGTTTGGTGCCTGTTTGTGGCAGTGGTGTTGCCGATAGCAGTGCCTGTGTATAGGGGTGTTGCGGGTTGGCAAAGACCGACTCACTGCTCCCCATTTCGATAATTTCGCCCAGATACATGACAGCAATGCGGTCGGCGATGTGCTGGACGACGCCCAAATCATGTGAGATAAAGAGGTAGGTGAGGCCATGCGTTTTCTGCAAGTTGACCAGCAAGTTGATGATCTGTGCTTGCACCGAGACATCGAGGGCAGAGGTAGGTTCATCCAGAATCAGAAACTTGGGGTTGAGAGCCAGCGCACGGGCAACGGCAACACGCTGTGCCTGACCACCGCTTAACTCGTGGGGATAACGTGTCAGGTGATCGTCGCTGAGGCCGCACTCCTTGAGCAGGTCGGAGACACGTGTGTGAATGTCAGTTGAACTGAGTGACAGGTGTGTCCGCAACGGTTCGGCCACAATGTCACGCACCTTCATGCGTGGGTTGAGCGACGTGAACGGATTCTGGAAGACCATCTGAAAATGTTGGCGTAGCTTGCGTAGGCTGGCCTTGTCGAGCGTCAGAATATTGTCGCCATCATAGTGGATTTCACCAGCCGCAGCCGGGATTAGACGCATTAGTGTATTTGCCAACGTTGACTTGCCACAGCCTGACTCGCCGACAATGCCCAGCGTTTCACCCTCATAGATTGTTAAATCCAACTGTTCGAGTACACGGATAGCACTGCGGGTTCGCCCAAAAAGACCACCATACGACACATAGTCCTTGGTTAATTGGTTGATTGTTATCAATGGCGTTTTGCTCATCGTTCGTACACCACCTCTCCATCACAAATCGTCATCAACGGACGTACTGCTGGAATCTCATCGGCATCTTTGGCAAACAAATCACAATCCAGCAACACCAGATCGGCCAACATACCCACCTTGATCTGCCCCTTGACATGCTCTTGGAACTCTGCATACGCAGCTGTTTGCGTATATCCATCAATCGCTTCTGTGAGCGTCTGTGCCTGATGACGCATTCCTTCACCCCACGATGTCAACCTGAGTGCAGCGGAAATGCCGATATATGGATCATAGCTCACCACAGGCCAATCGCTACCAAAGGCGAGTGACACACCCTGTTCACGTAACTCACGCATCCGAAAGGCGCGGTGATAGCGTTCCGCACCAATGCAGTGCATCCAGTTGACGTAGTAGTCATCCGCTGGTCGTGAGACGTGTAATGGCTGCATCGACGCAATCACGCCAAGTTGGGCAAAGCGGGGCAAATCATCATTGTGCAATGTCTCGATATGTTCGATACGGTGGCGACTGTCACGCACACCATTGGCTCTCTGCGCGGCTTCGTATGCGTCCAGCGTCATACGTACACCCGCATCGCCAATGGCGTGAACCTTGACCTGAAAGCCATGCTTGTCCGCCTCCACAATTAGGTCGCGGTAATGCGCCCATTCATAGAGCGGTGTACCACATGAATCGGGCCAGCGTGTGTACGGCTCCAGCATGTAGGCCGTCCCCGACTCGATTACGCCGTCGATAAACAGTTTGACGCTGCCTGCGCGCACTTTGCTAGCCACTTTGCCAGCCACTTTACCAGTACTGTACTGCGCTCGCATCGGCACCGCCTCCGCCACAATATCCTCGACTTGCGTCTTGGGCGTAATCGAGTAGGGTACTTGCACACGCAGGTTAAATTCGTTGTTAGCCGCCATGTCTGCATAAAGTGCGATTTGTTCGGGCGATCCGTCCATGTTGGTGACGCTGGTGATGCCGAGTGCGTTCATATCGGCAATGGCGCGCTTAACGAGCGTACGCAACGCTGCTTGGCTTGGCTGTGGAATATAGCGATCCATCAGTGTAAAGTCTTCATTGATCTGTCCCGTTGCGATACCGTCTACATCACGCAAAATTTCTGAGCCGGGACGCCGTGCCTCACCACCATGCAAAATGCCTGCAATCTCTAACGCCTTTGTGTTGGCCCAACTGGTGTGGAAATCAATGCCAATCAGGTGGATGGGTCGATTTGGCTCGATAGCATCCAAATGATGACGAGTCAGTGGTATATTTGCACCCACGACATCATAGGCAAGCCCATTTCCCTGAATCCACTCATTGCCTCCGTCTGACTGCCTGATCATCGCTGCGAGTTGATCTAATGATGTCACCGCCTCGAGATTGAGGTGTTCTAACCGTTCCGACCCCATTAAGAGATGGTAGTGGGCATCGTGAATACCGGGCATCAGCGTACAGCCGCCTGCATCGATTACCCGGGTTTGGGGTGTCCGCTGTGCAAGCGCATCTTCGTTGCTGCCAACAAAGGCGATTTGATTGCCGACGATGAGTACAGCCTCTGCCTGTGGATTGGCAGGGGCGACTGTGTAGACTTTGGCGTTGATAATCGTTGTTGTGTTCATGTGGTTCGTTCTTTGCGCGGTCCATAGAGGACAATGACTTTGCTGGGGAGAAGCATTTCTTGAATTTGTGTTTGTTGCAATCGCTTAATTTTCATAAATAGAGTATAGCAAACCATCCGTATTTATAGGAATTGCGATGGTTTAGAGATGAGTTTAGGAGGAAGGGTAAGTAATTTACGTGGAGTATATGACTGGCAAAATTATGCAGATACATTGGTTTCGTGTGAATTTGTCAGTCATGTCATTCTTCGTCCATGTATAGATGACACAGTGCCTTATGTCCATTTGAAAATGTGGTAAACGGTGGCGGCGACTGACGGCAATGCTCCATGACATGCTCACAGCGGTCAGCAAAAGCGCAGCCCGGCGAACGGTCAAACCCACTGGGGACGCTGCCAGGAATCACCTTGAGATCGTGACCGCGACTGCTGGTGTGCGGCAGGGCGGCAAGTAGTCCTTGGGTATAGGGATGTTTGGGGTCATTGAAAATGTTTTCGGCTGACCCTATCTCGACCACACGACCCGCATAAAAGACAGCCATCTCGTCACAGGTTTCTGCCACCACACCCATATCGTGGGTAATCAAGATGATGGCGACACCTTTCTCGCTGCGCAACTTCACCAGCAAATCGAGAATCTGCGCCTGAATCGTCACATCGAGTGCTGTGGTTGGCTCATCGGCAATCAACAGCCGTGCATCCAGCGACAGCGACATCGCAATCATCACGCGCTGCTGCATCCCGCCTGATAACTCATGCGGATAGCTGCGCAGAATACGCTCTGGGTTGGGCAGACCCACATCGTCAATCAATTCAACTGCCCGTATGCGCAACGCCCGCTTGGATTCTTTCCGGTGACGTTGCATCACCATCATCATCTGCTGCTCAATCGTAAACACCGGATTGAGTGCCGCGCTGGGGTCCTGGAAAATCATACCGATTTGATTGCCCAGCAATGACCGACGCGCACGGTCGCCCATCTCACGCAAATCTTGGTCATCAAACACAATTCGCCCATCCGTCACCCGCCCCGGATGTGGAACCAACCCCAGAATGGCCTTGCCTGTCAACGACTTGCCACAGCCAGACTCACCAACAATGCCAAAAATGGATCCGGGGGCAACGGCAAAGTCAACGCCGCGCAGTGTATGGGAATCGCCATGTGGTGTGTTGAAGGAAATATGTAGATTCTCAACTTGAAGTAATGTGTGTGTCACGCTGGTTCCTTTACGTGCTAAAAGTTTAGGTCACGCAAAAAGCGGGCATCCTGAATTTGATCATACCATTCATCAAGTGTCTCCAAGTCATCGTTCTGCTCAATATGCTCAATCAATGTTTCCAGCAATTCCTCGTTGCTGTCAGAAAATTTGCGATTTAACGAACGAATCATGAGTCTACGTTGACGACGTAGCCCTCCTTCTTCGTGTGCCTCCTCGATGGTTTGTTGAACAACTGGGATATGGTTAAACGTTTCCGGTATCTCACGGAAAAAGTCGTCAATGTAGCCCCACGTCTCTGGTAAGATTTTTGTTTTCACGTTCATTGCCTCCATTAACTTCGTCCAGATTTCATTCTGATTCACTTGCATAATGAGGTCAAATTTTATCTCCGTCAGTTCATCTTCCGGCCCTTTCAACTCCACGACATTGAGTGTTCTGAAATAGGAAAAGATTAAGTGCTGTAGAGCAACAATATCGCTGACACGACATTCGGTCATCATGTCAATAGTCTTAGATTGATTGTAACTCTCAAACTCGGTTTCAACATGTAACCCAAGCTGCTCAAACGTCTCTCGGAGATACTTCTTTGCCGTTTCATCAAATGGTTTTTTTACGTTGAGTTCAGACGTGTGTTCATTATAGCGTGATTTGATGATTGTGCAAACAAAATGTCGTTATCAATTGTCGTTTCTTGTGTGTAGGAAATCGAGATGACACCTTATGTAGCATAGACAGGCGGCAATCGTCCCACCCAAGGCATGGCCTCTTCCAGTTGTACAGCCAGTTGAATCAACGTCGCCTCATCGCCAAAACGCGCCGCAAACTGAACACCGATAGGTAGCCCAGATTTGCTCATGCCCAATGGCAACGAAATCGCAGGTTGTCCCGTCATGTTAAAGAGTGGCAAGAAGGCCATCGACTCGTCACAGTGGCGGAAGAACTCGTTGAAGTTCATGTGCTGATTTTGTGAATAGCGGCCAATGTCCTGTGGCAGCAGCCCCAATGTTGGTGTCAACAGTACATCATAGTTCTCAAAAAAGTGTCCTGTGTTGCGATTGACCTGATTCAACACGCCGCTTGCCTTGACAAAATCAGTCGGTGTGAGCGTCTGCGCATACTCGTAATAGGAGAGCGTCACCCGCTCTAATGTTGAGGCATCTACGCTACGACCCATCTCCGCTGCAATCGCCTCAAAGAACGAATCGACACCAAACGCCCACATCACCAACATGGCCTCAAGAAATGGCTCATACTCGTACTGCGGTGATGCGTTTGTCACCTGAGGCCCCGCCGCTTCACAAACGGTTGCCACTTGCTCGACCACGGCTGCCACCTCTGGGTCCGTCCCTACAGGTCCCCATGTATCTGTTGTGACGGCGATGCGCAGAAGTGTCGGTGTGGCGGTTAATTCATTGACGTACGGCTGCGTCGGTGGGGCGATGGGTGCAAGGTCGCCGGGGGCACTGCCAGCCACAGCATCGAGCATGGCCGCTGTGTCACGCACGGTGCGGCTGACGATAAAATTGACGGCAAAGTTATAGGCATGTTCGGCATCGGGATAGCTGGAGATGCGCCCACGCGATGTCTTGAGGCCAACCAGATTGCAGCAGCTTGCCGGAATACGGATTGACCCCGCACCGTCGCTCGCATGAGCCATTGGCACAATCCCACTGGCAACCGCCGCCGCCGAGCCACCGCTGGATCCACCCGCCATCTTCGACAAATCCCAAGGATTGCGCGTCGATCCCGTATGCAGAGATTCGGTTGAGCCAGAGAGTCCAAATTCCGGTGTCGTCGTGCGTCCAAGGATGTTTAGCCCGGCATGTTTGAATCGAGTGGTGAGCAGGGTTTCATCCTTGCTGACCCACCCCTTCATCAAGCGACTACCCGACTCGCTCCGTTTGCCCGACTCATACATGAACAAATCTTTGAGCAAAAATGGCACACCGCCAAACACGCCTTCAGGTTTGTGATCTTGGCTGAGAGCCTCGACGCGTTGGGCATAAGTTTCAATGACCGCGTTGATCTGCGGATTGACCCGCTCGACCGCCGCCAACATTGCCGCTCCCAACTCTTTGACGGTTACGTCGCCATTTCGCACCAATTCGGCTAACCCAAGCCCATCATAGTGTGTATACGCTGATAAT
>JBCCFC010000292.1:0-11743 GCA_039029935.1 Chloroflexota bacterium | reverse complement strand
GGTGTTGCCATCGGGGGCATAGGCCACACCGCTAATCGAACCACGTCCAATTCTCATCACCTCAAGTTCGGGGCTGGTCTGTAAGCTGTTGAGGTTGTATTTGGGCTGACAAGCTGTCAAGAGGAACAAAAATGCCCAGCATATGCCCACAATGGTTATGATTTTGTATTGATTGTTGTGATTCGATTGCATAATTTCCCTATATTCTATGGATGAGGTCCGCGCACACACCGACATCATCCAACGCTGACTATTCTGGCGGGCCATCCTTGTATGGCAACAAACACGCATACATAAACGCATTGACGGGCGTTGGTACACCTGCCTCCTGTCCATAACGCACCATCGTGCCGTTGATGCCCTCGATTTCAAGTGGCTGACCTTTCTCTAAGGCAACGCCCATTGATGGTTTGAAGTCCATCGGGAGGTCATCCGCCAACCCCATAATTTCATCCGGATAGCCCGCACCCAATGAAACGCCATTGGCCTCGGCGACAGCCAATGCTTCCTGTGCTGCCTGATAGATCAGATTACGTGTCTCAGGAATCGACCACATAATTTGCTTTGAGCCATGTATGGTTGGAAACACACTGATGCTGGAAATCAACCCAAGCTTCCACCATATGCGTTCGGTGATGTTGGGAATCGCCGTGATTGGTACACCAGGCACATCTAGCTCTTTGTAAATGGCTTCACAGCGCACCGACATTCCCCCCGCCAGCTCACCAAACTGAAACGCTCCATGCGTACCCACACGCTCCACATGGCCTGGGGCGATGACATGTGCGGTCATATTGGTTAAACCGCCAAGAACCACATCTGGCCCCAACACACGTTGCATGATGGCGATGTGATCAATGCCATTGAGGACAGGAATCACCGCCGTTTGCGCACCGACCATCGGTTTCATCGCTTCCGCTGCTCGTTCGGCATCATAGGCTTTGACACAAAAGAGGATGACATCAACAGGGCCTACATCTGCGGGTTCAGAGGCCACTTTGACCGGATTCACCACAACATCCTCTTCAAAACTTTGGACACGTAATCCATTGGCCTCCATTGTGGCGCGTTGACTGCGCGCGATAAACGTCACATCTCTACCAGCATGTGCCAACCGACCGCCAAAATACCCACCAAGACCGCCTGTCCCCATAATTGCGATTTTCATGAAACGCTCCTTTATAAAAAACGATGCCTTTGCAGAAAAAACAGCAGAACTGTAGTGGTCAACAACAACCCGAACATTCATTGTAGGGACGATGCCTTGCGCTCGCCCGACTCTTACCACGAGGGCAAGCACAAGGCATCGCCCCTACAATGTTGTTTAACTTCGATTTGACCATTACAAACAAACAGCAGAACACGCAAAGAACGCAGAGATTTTCCACGTAGAATCATCGCGAGGTTCTGTGCTTGCGCTTTTTTTGAACAAAGTCATCACCTGAAAAGATGATTGATGCTTGATTGTATCTGTGGATTGTATTTGGTGCAACTGGCGTGTCAATGCTGGGTAGCGATTTACAGTCATTTTTAATGACTTGTTTGGGCGATAGCCTTTCGTGTATAATTTTCTGAAAAGTCACACTTTAGTCGAACAACAATTTGATAAGAGGGAAACATGGATTCTAAGCTCAACCAACTAGTGACCGATGGTTATTGCGTCTTCGAGAATGTGTTATCAGATGATTTGTTACATCGGCTGCGCATCGCCTCCGACAATGTACTTGATGCCAATGAATACGCAACAAAAAAGAATAACCAAGGGAACATTGTTGCCATTCAATATCAGGATACGGCCTTTCTGGATTTAATCACGTGGCCGAGGGCCATCAACGCCTTGCACCAACTTGGCTTTCAACATCCCAAATATTGGAGCGGCTTTGTCATCGCCAAGGAACCCCATGAGCCACCCTTGTACTGGCATCAAGATTGGGTCTTTTGGGATGAACCCGAGTCCGCAGACCCGTTGCCGCATCAACTGTTTCTGATGTATTATCTGACCGATACGCGGGTCGAGAATGGCTGTTTGCGCATCATCCCGCGTTCGCATATACAACGTTTTGATATCCACGATTTATTAGGCAAAGGCCACGATTCTGATATTCGGGCGTCAACCGATTACACCCATCCACTCATGTCCAAACATCCTCCTGCAGTCGATGTGCCTGTTCAAGCGGGTGATTTGGTGATTGGGGATGCGCGGCTCCTGCATAGTGCCAATCAAAACCAGACCGATACACGGCGAACCGTTCTCACCTTATGGTATCTGCCACGGTTGGATCAAGCATCTGAACGTGTACAGGCTGGGTTTCAGCAGCATTTGTATGTTAATCCGCTCCACGAGCTTACGCAGGATGACTTGAAACGGCTGCAACCATTGCTCCTTGAGGGTAGAGCTCATGGACAACAGGCTGAATGGAATCGTGTGCCAGGGACGTTATTGCAATAAAGTACATAACAGTTTATAGACTGTCGAAAATACTACAACGGATTTAGGAGGGGGAACGGATTTGCCTTGCATAGAGGGAAAAATCCGTCCCCCGACCTAAATCCGTTGTAGTATGGTTTTCTAACCTCTTTTTGAGGTTTACTTAGACCACTGAACTTTCACAGGAGAAATTTTATGCAAACCACAATGACATGGAACGCGGCCGAACCAGATATGGAGACCGTACTCAACAACTATGTCGATCCACTGCTGTCGCTCGCTAAAGCCGATATTCCCGCGATTATGTTGCGCAATGCCTATGAGCCAGCGCAATGTACGGAGCTTTTACAACGCTTTACGGACTGGGGGTTGATGCGTGACCCCAATGTTGCGAGCGCAGACAAACGCAACCGCATTGACATTGGCTCCAGCCTCAACAACAAGGGCGATGATAAGGAACACTTCCTCAACCATGCAGTCGCCACACATGAGTTATACAAATTTCTATTTACTGGCTTTGATGATCCGGTCAAATGTATGTACGATGCGCTCAGTCAGTTGGCCGCTGGCAAAAAGGTCATGGTCGGCCAAGAGCCGGATGGTCGTCAATATGGCCCCGCCATCTTCCGCATCCACTACGAGAGCCACTCCTACAAACCACATATCGACCACGTGACGTTACGAGAAAAGCGCTTCAACTACGCCGCCTCGCGCTTTACGCATCAATTTGCGGGCATCCTCTGTTTGCAGAACGCATCACAGCAGGGGCGTAGCGCACAGACCATCCTGCATCAATGCCTGTGGACTGAGGATGTGCAGCCCCATATTGAAGCCGAGACCTTCCCTGAATACGCCGCCGACAATAACATCGGCAACTACCGCGTCGATTTGGCGCCCGGCGATCTCTATTTCTTCAATACGCGCTGCATCCACGAGATTCCACCGATTGATGGCGACAATCCACGTGCCGTGTTGGCCGTCTTTATTGGGTATTCGGAAGATGACGATGAAATATTTGTGTGGTCATAGGTGTGTTTAGCGACTTAGATTTTGTTGGTCTGGTGGTTTTGGCTGCGAATCAAATCCATAGATACGATGCATCTGCGGTATAACACAAACCACCACCGCTGGCTTGAGGTGATGCACAAAGTTAAACATGGGCTTGACAAACGAGCGGCGGCAGAAGCAGAGCAGGGCAATGCGTGGTTGCGCGGTGTGGTTTGCGCCTGCCGAATGCCAGATTGCACCGTTGAACAGGAAGACAGGGCCTTTGGGGACCGTTAGCCGCACTTCATTGGGGTGGTTTGCCAAGCCCGATAGCGGTTTTGCCAAATATCGAATGGAACATTTGAGAAAATATATTATGTTAAAATAACGGAGGCCAATACAACAGTTGAACGTGGTTGCACCGTATATAGTGACCCGTTATCAACCAGATGTATTGGCTTCCCGGCAACGATATCATCCGGCGCATCCAACGCTGTATCCATCAAACGTCCCCAAGGCTGCCCATTCGGGCTTGGCAAGATGCCAATATCATGTCCATCCGTATCCGCGTTAAAAATCATCAGCAAATCAACATCATCTCCGGTATCACTCTCCGCGGCGTCAATATGCTCTTTTGCACCACTCATCACGCACATCAACAGCTTGTCTGCCTCTGCCCATGTTGCCGATTCGCTCTTGGCATTGTACCAGCGCACCTGGCTGTCTTCGAGGAAGGTGACGCGGCGCAGAATCGGGTGCGCCTGTCGGAAGGCAATCAGCGTTTTGACAAAGCGGAATATGTCACTGTGTTGCTCTAGCAGACGCCAGTCATACCATGAAACTTCGTTGTGTTGACAATAGGCGTTGTTGTTGCCACCCTGTGTCCGACGGAATTCATCACCGCCGTTAATCATGGGCGTCCCTTGTGAGAGGAGAAGCGTCGCAAATAAATTTTTAACTTGGCGGTTGCGTACCACTTCAATCTCTGGATTATCCTCTGATCCAACAGTTCCCTCCAGACCATGATTATGGCTGAAATTATGGCCGTGTCCATCACGATTAGCCTCACCGTTGGCCTCGTTATGCTTTTCGTTATAGCTGACCAAATCGTTGAGCGTAAAACCATCATGCGCCGCCAAAAAGTTGATGCTATGCCCTGGTGTGCGGCTGGCATAGTAGAGGTCTGCACTACCTGCAATGCGTGTTGTCAATTCACTGGTATGCCCGGCATCTCCTCGCCAGAAACGGCGCACCTCGTCACGATATTTGTCGTTCCACTCTAGCCAGCGTTGGCTATCGGGGTTGAAATTGCCCACTTGATAGCCACCAATGTCCCAAGGCTCGGCAATGAGCTTGGTGTTGCGTAGCAGCGGGTCTTCGGCAATACGTGTGAGCAGTGGTCCATTGGGTTCGACCTCACCGGAAATATTGCGTGCCAGCACAGTCGTCAAGTCAAAGCGGAAGCCATCGACATGCATCTCTTGCACCCAGTATCGCAGGCTGTCGAGAATTAAGTCCTGCACCACCGGATGCCCACAGTTGAGGGTATTGCCCACACCCGAAAAGTTTCGATAGTGACGTTTGTCATCTTCAAGCATGTAATAAATGGTGTTGTCGATTCCACGATAGGAGAGTGTCCGCCCAATATGATCATTTTCAACCGTGTGATTGTAAACAACGTCCAGAATGACTTCAATGCCTGCTTGGTGCAGTGCGCGGACCATCTCTTTAAAGGCGACTACTTGCTGACCCTGCGAGGCATCAAGATGGCTATAGGCGTTGTGCGGCGCAAAGAAGTTAAGCGAGTTATAGCCCCAATAGTTGCGCAGCCGTTCACCATTTAGCGGATTGTACCGTTCAAATTCCCATTCATCAAATAGGTGAATGGGCAACAGTTCTACAGCCGTGATGCCTAACTCTTGAAAATAGGGTATGCGTTCGATGACGCCGTGAAATGTTCCCGGATGTTCATGGGCGGTCTCTGGATGACAAGTCAAGCTGCGAACATGGGTCTCGTAGATTACGGTTTCGTTGAGTGGCCGATTGAGCGGTCTTGTGCCTTGCCAGTCAAAATCATCTGGGCCGTAGACAATGCATTTGGGCATGTCGGCAAAGTTGGTCGTGGTCGAAAGTGCACCTTCATCTGCTGGATCATAGCCAAATGCATCATCGAGACTATGATCAAATCTACCAGTCACCGCTTTGGCATAGGGGTCGAGTAGTGGTTTATGTTTGTTAAAACGATGGCCTTCGCTGGGTACATAAGGGCCATCCATCTGATAGAGATAGCATTGCCCGTGTTCGATTTCGTTGAGATGGATATGCCACGTATCACCTGTACGATGGATGGCTGGGTCAAGCGCAATGCGGTGACTAGGGGTTGCGTTGGTCGGCTGATCAAAGAGCAGCAGCCATACACGGGTTGCATGACGACTGAAGATGGCGAAGTTTACCCCATTTGCTGTGACAGTTGCGCCCAGTGGCAGCGGTTGTCCTGTTGAGATGGTGATGTTATTTACTGATTTCAATAGAATCTATCCTTTGCGTCAAGTAAAATAAAAGGTTAATGATGGATTCTAACATGTTCCGCTTCATCATACAGGGAATCTTGTATACGATGCATTCTCATTTGATATCAGACGTGTTCCCATCAGTTTCGTCGTTTGACAATCTGCGTTGAATCTAGTATATATATTAGCTAGTCAGATATATTTCTAATCGTTTAGTTTGCTCATTTTTGTACAGAATCATGGCAAATTTGATCGATACTGTACAATATAAACTTAATACTAAGGAGAGAATCGTATGATGAACTCACGCATGTCTCGACGCAGTTTCTTGACATCAACGGCCAAAGTCAGTGCGTTGGCAGCTTTTGGCTCTGTGATTGCGGCCTGTGCGCCAGCCGCTCCAGGTGCACCTGCTGATGGTGGCGGCGACGCGGCTCCTTCCACAGAACCCATTGTTCTGGAATTTACTCAATGGGGCGAAGGTGTTGTTCCTGGCGAGCAACCACCCAACTACGAACCATTCTTGGAAGAAAATCCACACATCACCATTGAACATTACAGCTATCCAGACTATGACCAAAAATTGTACCTGATGCTGGCCTCTGGCGATATGCCAGACGTGTTCCGCACACAGGATGAGCCATTCTTGCTCAACGTCAAACGTGGCATTTATCTGAACCTGGAATCTTACTTGGAAATTGATGCCGCAAACTTTAACCAAAGCGAATTCTATCCTGGCACATGGGAAACCTTCAAGTATGACACGGGCAGTGGTGTCTTTGGTGAGGGCGACCAGTGGGCCATTCCAAGCACAGGTGGCTGTATCCTGTGGATTGTCAACAAAGATGTCTTTGCGGCAGCAGGTGTTGACTTCCCAGAAAACAATGGTTGGGATTGGACGACGGATGACTTTATTGAAATCGGTCAGCAAATCGCTGACGTTAATGAAGATGGTAGCATCAATACTGCCTTCTTCCCATGGCCGGGCGGCGTTTATAACATGCCACATGTCTGGACACTGGATGCTGAGTACTTCACACCGGACAAGGCCACATGTCTACTGGGTGAAGAACAATCAATCGTCGCACATCAATGGCTATGGGACATCATCCATACGCATCGTCTCACATCTGTTACAGGTGTTGAATTGACAGGTATGTCAAGCTCTGAGTTATTACTTTCTGGCAAAC
This sequence comes from Chloroflexota bacterium, assembly GCA_039029935.1. Lineage (GTDB taxonomy): Bacteria > Chloroflexota > Anaerolineae > Caldilineales > Caldilineaceae. The sequence continues at coordinate 4,628 of JBCCFC010000292.1, read as the reverse complement.
TGGCAATGCAGATGAATGGTCCTTGGGGTCGTCGTCCATTCTACGATGCAGGTGAAGACTTTGCTGAGTCATGGGACTTCTTGCATGTGCCAATCAACCCAGCCACGGGCGAACGTGGTACACGCCAAACATGGGATGGTACAGCCATCAGCCCACAAACGGAACATGCAGATGAGGCATGGGAAGTTGTGAAGTTTGAAGCCAGCGATTGGAAACTGGAATTGACCGCCAAGGAAGGCCGTCATGGTTCTGCCAAGATTTCGATTGCAGAAGGTCCATACTTTGGTGCCAATGAAGAATCGCCACAGAACGAGCAGGTCTACAACGATGCACTCGAATATGCACGTCTCCAGCCAATCACAGAGTATTGGGGTCAGCAATGGGACATCATCGGTCACTACTATGACCTGATGTACAATCCAGAAGTAGCGATGTCACCAGAAGAAGCGTGCCCAGCAATGGGTCAGGATGTTCAGTACTTGCTGGACAATGGTGAGATTCCACCAAGCTATACGTTGTAATTTATTGTTTGGTAATCAGTAGGTCAGTAGGTCGGTAATCTGTAACCGAATACTGACCTACCGACCTACCGATTACCGACCTACTGGACAAAACGAGGTATCGCCAACAATGGCCGCAACCGCAATTCCAGCACCCAAATCCAAATCGTTATTTGAACGCATCCGCAACCCAGGTTTATCGTGGACTGAATATATTTGGGCCTATATTTTTATTTTGCCGTGGGCGATTGGCTTTCTTGCCTTTATCGCTGGCCCCATGATCGCCTCTCTCTATCTATCGTTTACCAAATATGATCTGGTGACGGCGCCTTGGGTCGGTCTTGCCAATTGGGAACGGCTTTTTCAAGACTCTTTGATGCGGAAATCGTTGTGGAACACAGGCTACTATGTCATGATCGGTGTTCCGTTAAACACGATTGAGGCATTGTGGGCCGCGATCTTGTTGACACGCCCGATTCGCGGACAGAACTTCTTCCGCACAGCCCTCTACATTCCATCCATCGTCCCCGGTGTCGCCAACATCATCCTTTGGCTCTGGTTACTCAATCCAGATTTTGGCCTCGTCAATTCACTGTTAGCCACGGTTGGTATCAAAGGGCCACTCTGGTTCCAGTCTATTACTTGGTCTAAACCGGCCTTTATTCTAGTGACACTGTTTAGCGTTGGTACACAGATGGTCATCTTTGTGGCGGGTATCAAAAATATCCCCGTCTCGCTCTATGAAGCCGCTGAACTAGATGGAGCGGGTCGTTGGGGTTCCTTCCGCCACATCACCGTACCCATGTTGAGTCCCGTGATTTTCTTCAACTTGGTCGTCTCGATGATTGGTGCATTCCAAGTCTTCACCAGTGCATTTATTGCCACAGGTGGGCAAGGTGGGCCGCTCGAATCCACGCTCTTCTATGTACTTTATCTCTATAAAAATGCGTGGAGCTATTTCAAGATGGGATACGCCTCTGCACTGGCGTGGTTATTGTTCTTGATTGTTGTCGGTATGACAGGTATCCAATTTTTGATTGCCCGAAGATGGGTGCATTATGAGTCTTAGGTTTATTCGGTCTACAAGGCTTATGCTGGAGGGAAAAGATTAGGTGGCAGCTACTCAACAAGCGCATGGCGCATCAACCGCTTCACTTTCATCAAGCAAAACATCTGACGGTAAGAAAGATGGCTTTTTAGCCTCACGTTCCGGTCAGACATTGGTGATGAACGGACTAACATATCTCATCCTCATCATGTGGGCCATTGTCTTTATGTTCCCATTGCTCTGGATGGTCTCCACATCACTCAAGGTGACAGGGCAAGAGTTTAAGTATCCGCCGGAAATGATTCCAAACCCGTTTGCATGGATCAACTATCCAGATGCCTTAACCGCGCTGCCCTTCCACATCTATTTCAAGAATACCATGATCATTGTGTTCATGCGTATGATTGGGGCACTACTCACCTCGTCTATGGCCGCGTTCGCCTTTGCACGGCTTCGTTTTCCAGGACGCAATATCCTGTTCTCGTTGGTTCTCTCGGTGATGATTTTGCCAGAGATGGCGACGCTCGTGCCAACCTACATCTTGTTCAATGAACTGGGGTGGGTAGACACACTGCGACCGCTCTACTTCCCATTCCTCTTTGGTGGGTCAGCCTTCTTTGTCTTCTTGCTGCGCCAATTTTTCATGAGTATTCCCATTGAGCTAGAAGATGCCGCCAAAATCGACGGTGCATCCTACTGGCGCATCTATTGGCAGATTATCCTACCACTTGCCACGCCCGCCTTGGGCACAGTCGCCATCTTCACCTTTATCGGCGCATGGAATGACTTTGCAGGCCCACTGATTTATCTGCAATCCAATGACATGAAAACGCTGGCCTTGGGGGTCTACATGTTCCGAGGACTCTATCACACGCAGTGGAATGTCTTGATGGCTGCAAGTATGACAATGGTTGTGCCCGTCCTGCTGGTTTTCTTCTTCGCCCAACGATTCTTTATTGAAGGTATTTCGACGACTGGATTTGGTGGCCGGTAAGCCATAGTAACTTAGGCATCCTGCCTGAGCGTCGGGCGATAGCCCGAATAATTGCTACAATAACTTAAGCATCCTGCCTGAGCGTCGGGCGATAGCCCGAATAGAGTTGCGGATTTTGGGAGAACGGATTGGTTTAGACGCTAATCCGCCCTTCCAAAATCCGCAACTCTATTTTTATCACTACAAAAAATTGCTTAAAAATTTCACCGATAAAATGAAACTTATCAGCTACAGCCTGCGTTATACTCTGCGTATGCGTAATCTGTAGTCCGTTTGTGGGGAAGTTGGTTGTAAATTCGCAGTCGGCCATCTTCTCCACAAGCTTCGTTACATTACACCATCAGTTGCCACGCACGAACCTGCTCACTTAACTCTTCATAATACGCAACCAACACATCTTCGTTCCGTCTATCTGCGCGGTCAATCAGCTCTGCTAATGTAACATAGAGAGATGCTCTTTCTTGGAACGTCATCTCGTTCACAGATGCCTGAATCGCTTCTTCACTATCCATCTCAGTTAAACGAAAAATCGTCATAAAATCTGGATGTTGTTCACGTGCCTCTGCTAACCACGCCTCAAGATTGTGCAAATGCTTGAGCGTCAACTCAGAACGAGCATCCTCTGTCTTTTCCAGTGTGCCAATCCACCACTGGATTAAGCCATTGACATGTTGAGACAGCACCTCCGGCCAGTCATCCACAACGCGTTGCAAATGGTCCAATGAGCGGATGTTACCTAGCTGCTGCATATGCTGAATTTGTCGTCGTGCATCAGGGTCACTCTGAATGCGCAGCTTCTGGATGTCGGCGATCATGCGCTCCGTGCTTTCCACAAACGCAGTCTGCCCCTCCACCTTGGCACGGTCAGCCGCTTCCTGAAAGACCACCAGCATGTCATCAGTAAATTCATCGAGGTGTTGCTGGATAAACTCGCCCTGATTGTCGGCAGCAATGAGACGACGAAAGAGGGCTTGACCGCGCTCTTGTGTGGTGGGCGAAACTGATGGCGGTGGGCTTGGAGAGAGTGCGTTTGTTGGGATAGATGATGCAGGCAATGCGACTGTATCCTGTGATGAACCCAGAGCCGAGATTTGCTTCTTCAACCACTTTGGCACTTTTTTGACCACTTGAGAAACGCGTTTGCCAGACCGCAACGTCTCAACCAGTAGACGCGACTGGTCAGCAAGGGCAATCACTGCATTGGTCCCTGCATCAAATCGCTTCATATCAATTGACGGCGTCAGAGTCGCCTCTGGGAGGGGTAATGCATATGTGACGCGCACATCACCACTATTGGGGTCGCAGAGGAAAAATAACTCATCGGGCAACTGCAATTGCTGTGATAATTGCGTAAACGCCTTTTGATAGCGTGGTTCTAGCTGCATAAGGTCCGATGCCTCTGCAAGGACCATTGAAACAGGCGTAGCTTCTGACGCCATTACAATCCGCAGCGCGACCATGAACGTCCCATATTTTCCCTCATAGGGTGTAATGATCGCCTGATGCGTTTCATCAAGCTGATAGGGCCAGCCACGTGATTTGGCATAGCTATTCAGTTGGGTTAGTACGTGATGCATATTGGAAAACTCCTTTTGATTGACTGAATGATACGCGTTGGGATTTACGGATATTTTACCACAGAGTATCCTGCACACTTGCATGAACCGATTGTCATAGCGTATCATGAATTGGTAAATGATGGCGGTGATTGTATATGTGAAATGTGGAGCGGACTATGAGTACAAGACGATTGAAGCAGCTTAATACATATAATTATAAAAATATTAAACATGAGCTAAAATACTTTGTTTTCCGAATTGCATGGAATGTCCACAATATGTGACGTTCCACGCGGTTTGAAGTAGGCGAAACCTCTGAAATAACGATTTCTGACATGAAGATTTCTGCGAGTCGTTTTAGTAAAAAATACCCTTCTCCATAACAGCAATTTCTCAGGACTTACTCTAGTCAGAAGCATGCATAGTACTGGTACAAAATAATAGTGTACTCTAAATCGTGTGGAATGACACATTTGACCGTCATCTAAAAAGTCTGGACTCTGGAGAAATAGAAGGGATCATTTTGC
>JBCCFC010000291.1:0-11763 GCA_039029935.1 Chloroflexota bacterium | reverse complement strand
GTAAAGTTTAATTTTACATATTGCTATAATTTCATTTCCTTCCTAACATTCATGCATTTTTTCTTGATTTCTTACATTTCATGCATGATTTATATCAGGTTGGGGGTTCTCCGACAGACTGCTAGGGAAAGTGTATGAGAGACAGGGTAAATTCAATGAAGCAACCAATGCCTTCCAGCAGAGCTATGATATCTTTGACAAATTAAAAGACCATCGAGGGCAGATGGTGGCATTAAGCAAGTTAGGTAGCCTATATCTGGAACAGGGAGAATTGAATAAAGCAGTTATTTATTTAAAGGATGCATTTCATTTATACGAATCTATGGAAGATGATTACAAGGAAAGTCACACACTGAATACTTTTGGCAAATTTTTAACTGCAGCGATGCATGTTGTGGAAGCCACTGAATATAACCAAAGAGTGACTCACATTTATTCCCAAAACAAAGAGCTACAAAAGATACAAAGTGAACTATCCGGTATGATTAAAACTGGAATGGTCAGGCTCATCCGTCCTGCATATGATGGTGATTACCACTACGGCTACATCGCCCTTGACCCTGATGGAGATACCCCTGATAAACAGAACGTTGTGCGCATGGACAGTCGTTTTATCAACATGGATGGCTTGGTGACGGGAATGCGAGTGCAGGTTGCCGTGAAGACATTGCCAGATGGAAAGTTGGTTGCGAAGTGGGTGAAGGTGGTGTCAGAGGAATTATGCCATGAAAGTGGTGGGGTATGAAGGTGGAGGGGCAAAAGTTGATACAATACAATACAACATATCAATCAATCTGTTTGAGTGTTATCTGTTTTTGAGAACAATACAGATTTGACTTAAAATAAATTATCGTGTAAAATTCATCCTCGGAGGACAATTTCATGGCTAAACAAAAACGACAACAAACAGCACAACAGCCAGAAAAACAGACCAATCGGCTGCACCACCCACATGACAGCTTTTTTCATCGCGTGTTTTCGCAGCTTGATCATGTACGTGAGTTTATACGCGCATTTTTGCCATACAGTGTGGTGTCCAAGATAAAGCTCGACGCGCTGGATTATCAAAAGGATGTACATACCAACGAGCAGTTGAGCAAGTACATATCCGACTTAATTTTTGAAGTCCCGTTGCTGAATGGAGCGGATGGTGCATCTGAATCAGCATTGATTTATTGTCTGTTTGAACACAAAAGTACACCGGAAAGCGATATCTACGAACAGCTTTTGGGCTATATGAACGACCGTTGGCGGCTTGATCGAGAAAACGGGATTACACAGCGACGTTTGATCATCCCTGTTGTATTTTATCACGGCGAAGACACATGGACGTTATCGGAGCGATTTGTGGATGCCTTTTCACATGTGGAGCCGCGCTTTCACGAGTTTGTGCCCGATTTCAGATATATTTTGTTTGACACGAGCAAGTTTGATGATAATGAAATTGCGACACGGATTACCTCTGGGTCTTTACATTCAAGCCTGCTTCTACTAAAATATATCTACGACAAGACGCTGGGTGAGCGGATTGTCCAGATTTTGAACCCAATCGTTTCGGCACGACTCCCAAGACCAAAGCTACTATCATATTTGGAGTCTATTTTGACGTATATGACTGGAACGAAAAATCGGGTTGATGAGTATGTTTTGAATCAGGCGTTGGAAACCGTGTTTGCGGCAGAGGAGGGGATGATGGAGACAATTCTGGATCGCTGGATTGAGCGTGGACGTGTGATTGGGTATAAAGAAGGACGTGAAGAGTCACGACAAGAAAATCTGGAAAAGCAGCGCAGAACCATTTTACGCATTCTCAATCATCGCAATACTGTAGACGAGGGTGATAATCGTGCAGTGGCTGCGCGCTTGGCAAAGATTACCGACGAAGAGATACTAGATGAGCTGACCGATATCGCATTTGAGACAAGTGGAGAAGGGGTTTTGGCGTTTGTGATTCATCTGCCAAGGGAGGATGTATAGCTGCTCTATTGGAATTTGGCACAAGCAAGATGCCTATGCAACGGTTGTCTCTGCCAACCCAGCCCCCACCAACTCTAATATCCCCTCATCATCATACCGATCCGCCAATGCACACAACTGCTCGCCAAAGGCACGATACGCTGGCTCCTCGGCCATCAGTGCCGTGGCTTGGGTGCGCACACCATCCATGTCCCCCATGTTGGCAAGTTGATTGAGTTCTTCTAGCGCATCCTGTGGTGGGTAGACCAGTGATGTGGCTACGTCATCGTGATCCCTGCCATCCTCTTCGGGGACTACATCTTGCGGTGGCTCTGCATAGACCCACGTCAAATCCAGATAGCGTTGCAAACAGTCTAACAACTGCGCAAAATCCACTGGCTTGGGCAAAAAGTCATCACAACCGACGGCCACGCTGCGCACTTGGTCAGCCTCTAGGACGCTGGCGGAGATGGCGATGATGGGTGTGTTCGCATGGTCGGGGACTTGGCGAATATGAGATACGGCTTCGTACCCATTCATCACGGGCATCACCAAGTCAATCAGAATCAGGTCGATATTAGCATATGCTTGGGTGATTTCAAGCGCCTCTAGGCCATGCTCGGCCATCATCACCTCAAAGCCTAATGGGTTCAACATACCATGTAGCACATCGCGGTTGCCGGGGCGGTCATCCACGACAAGAATGGTGTATTTGGATGCTGGGTGTGGTGCATGATAGCCTGTCACCTGTCGTTGTAGCGATGAACTTGCATCGTTCTCTATCGTGTCCTCAAGGTCTACGTCCAAAGCCGTCATGCTGGGGAAGCTCACATCAAAGGCAAAGGTGCTGCCCTTACCAACTTCGCTTTGGACGGTGATTTCACCACCCATCAAGTGTACCAAGCGTTGGCTGATGGTCAAGCCCAACCCTGTACCCTCGATGACCGTTTCTTCATCAATGGCCTGCTCAAATGGCTCAAAAATTTGTGTTAAACGATCTGTCGGAATACCGATGCCCGTATCACTGATCTCAAAGTAGAGTTGATGGTTGGACCTCTGGGAGGTCAGTTGTTGACCTCCTGGAGGTCCTGTGACGTTGCTTGCCCACACTTTAAATTGAACTTCACCACGCTCAGTAAACTTGACTGCGTTACCCAGCAGATTGAGCAACACCTGTCGCAGCCGTTTTTCATCAGCCACAATCATCGTCGGCAACCCGTCCGCTGGCAAATACGAGAGCCGTATCCCCTTTTGCGCCACTGCTGTCTGCATCATCGCAACGATGCCTTGCAGAAATTGCGGCAGGTTGACCTCTCTGTGGGTAAGCGTCAGTTTACGCGACTCAATGCGTGACATATCCAGTACATCATTGATCAGCGTCAGCAGATGCGATCCACTGTCATAGATGGTTCGCAGCCCCGTTTTTGTGCCGTTGAGGACAGCCTCATCTGCGTGGAGATTATCTGCTTGGTTTAAATTACGCTGCAAGATTTGCGCATAGCCCATGATGCTGTTAAGCGGGGTACGCAGTTCATGGCTCATGTTGGCAAGAAATTCGCTCTTGGCTTGGCTGACAGCCTCGGCGCGCTCCTTGGCTTCCAGATATGCCTGTGTCCGTTCCGCCACCTGTTGCTCCAGATTAGACTCCGTTTCTTCGACAGAGCGCACCATCGTGTTAAATGCTGCTGTGACCTGACCCACCTCGTCGTGATAGCTGACAGGCACTTGTATCTGCAAATCACCTTCGTTGACGCGCTTGACCCCATCAATCAACTTATTGAGGGGTAATACCAGCACTTGGCGGAAAAAGCGCAGGAATCCCCAGAGCATAAAGAGAGCGGCAAATGGAACCACCAACAGAATCCGCACCATGCTATTGTGCAGAAAACGTCTTGAGATCAACTCTTGATTGAGGATAAGCACATCCCCTCGGATCGGGTATTGCCGATACGGAAAAAAGGATGTTAGCACTTCATACCGACTGCCGCCGTTGCCACTCATAATCCCCAGCGTTTGCGGTGGATAGTCGATATTGACAAAGCTCATCTCAATCGTGCCATCAGCAAACAGGCCGACTTGGACGATGGTTTTCTGTGGTCCCTCTCCGGGTCTCACTGTGGGCCTTTCCGTATCGACTGTTGTCCCCGGTGGGTTAGGGCCACCAAATGTAGGTGGCGGTGGCCGTCGATTGACACAGGCAGGACATGGTATCTGCGCACCACCGCGATTGAGTGGTGTCCGTGGCGGGCGTATGGTCATGTGCCAAGTAATTGTGACCTTTTCGGCTGTTGTTTTCAAAAAAACTTGGGCATCTGTCAGTATTTCGAGGGGGGTATTCATAAGATATAGCCCTGGATAGTGATTGTGCTGTACACCATTCAGTGCACGTGTACTGACAAAGAAGTCGGTCAAATAGAACTCGGGATCGAAATTGGCGTCATTGCTTACTGGGTGATAGCGTGAGGGGCCATAGAGCGAGCCATTGGCATTCACCAGCCAGTGATCGATGGATTGACCAAAAAAGGGCATGGAAAAGGGGGGCGAAATGGCATAGAGTTGGGGTGAAGTGTCAGAGTGTGCGGGTCTTCGTCTATCGAGCGGTATGTCAATGGGGTTGGTGAGTTGTTCGCCGATGTTGTCATCGTGCTGGAGGGGGAGTACTGTGATCTGATAGGATGAAACCCCTCCTAGCCTCCCCCTGCTAGGGGGAGGGACTGTATTAGGGGACCTATCCTCTCCTAGCTGAGGGGTAGTATCAGGGGACTCACCCACTCCTAGCCTCCCCCTGCTAGGGGGAGGGACTGTAACCTCGCTGCTAGGGGGTTCAGTTCCCGCCCCTAACAGAGGAGGGTTAGGGAGGGGTTCCATTGGCACAAAGCGAAACGTCTGTGGTTGTCTTGTAACAGGCAACGGAGGCACGGTCACATAAAGGTTGGTGCTGACGGCGACCGCCACACAGATGGTGATAAAAAGACTGGTGGCGAGGCCGATCCCCACGAGCTTGGCAATAAACGAGGCACTGTCGGGGATGTGATTGAGATAGGCAACGGTGATCAGAAAAAGAACGGCAAACCCACCCAGCGATGTGATTAAATCAAGGATCAGTGAGCGGAGTGGCTCCTCAAAGAGCAGATCGTTGAGTGGGACCATGACGACAATGAACACGGAAGGCCAGATAGACAGAATCATTCCGGTGGCTGCTTTGGCTGATGGACCTTGCGGGTTGCGTAGATGCGACAGTCTTTCAAGGAAACCCACGTCCTGTTTAGAGGGCGCATAGGCCGTCGAGAGCGAGATAGAGCGCCGTATCATGACCGCACCCGCCCAAATAACCGTTAGACCCAACACCATGTTCCCAAAGAGGCTACGACTCGTAAGTACTTGGAATCGGTAGCTGAGGTAGCCAATGAAGATGATGACGATAAGCACAGACATTGCGAGTACAATGTTGGCTTCACGTTTTTGCACACGGGCGCGGTCCATCTCGGTGAACTCAGGATAGCGATAGGCAAATTGAATGATGCATAGGGTGGCAAGCTGGGCAAAGAATAGTTTTGTAAAGGCGGCATGATAGTTGATGATACCAAAGAGGCCAGACTGGACCAGACTTGCACCGCTGAAGCCCAACATCGCGACAAAGAAGGCAAAAATGAGTTTTGATGTCACCGTGCGTTTGGGCGTGAGGAGCATATAGGTTGCCACAACCAGCACAAAGACCAGTTGACAGAAGATGGCAACGGTGGTCATCTCTACGTAGAATAGTTGCATTATCGTTTTTGGTAATCCGTAGGTCGGTAGGTCGGTAGGTCGGTAGGTCAGTAGGTCGGTAGGTCAGTAGGTCGGTACCGAATACCGATCTGCCGAATACCGACGCACCGAATACCGACGCACCGAATACCGACCTACCCCTTGACTTGCATTTCAACCGCATACTTCACCAACGCATTGGGATCAGGGATACCCAATTTGCGGATGATGCGGTGTCGATAGGTGCTGACGGTGGAGGGGGTGACGGCCAGGATATCGCTGATTTCACTGTTGGACTTGCCTTGGGCAATTAGCTGAAAAACTTCATACTCGCGTGTGCTCAACTTGAGCAGCGGCAAATCTTGGGTAGCCGTGTTAGCTGGACTTGTCTCGCCTAGTGTACCTTCTGCACCCGCATCTTCTGCCTCCACGCCATCTTGCGTGTCCGGCATCAACTCGGCGATCAATTCACCGACCACTGTCGAAATACCCTGCATCCGTTGTTTTATCGCATCAATTGGATCCTCCAACGTAATCGCATTGTCCAGCAGCGTATCCATCTGCTGTGTCATCGTACTGAGCATCTGGACCCGCTGTGCAATCTTGTCGGTGCGCAGGTCGCTTTTCTCCTGTTCGGCCCAGGACTCAAGGGTCATGGCATGGAGACTTTCGCTCTGTTCGCGCAACAAGGCCAGCAACATCTCGCGTTCATCACGCGCCTTTTCATGCGCCTGAATCTCCTCCTCCAACGCCTGCGTCCGCTCCTGAACTTCGGTCTCCAGGCGTGCGCGTAACTCACTTAGGGCCAAATGCGTCTGCACCCGCGCCAGCAACTCGGCCTCCTCAATCGGCTTAGTGACATAATCAACTGCCCCCGCCTCCAGCCCACGCACCTTGTTTTCGGTGTCAGCCATCGCAGTCATAAAAATCACGGGAATCTCCGCCGTGTTGGGATTGGCCTTGAGCCGGCGACAGGTTTCAATGCCATCAATCCCTGGCATCCGGATATCGAGCAGGATCAAGTCTGGATTGGCAAGCCCCGCCCGTTCCAGCCCCTTTTCGCCATTGTTGGCAACCAGAATGCGAAAGCTATAGGCACGCAAAAGCTGCACCGCAATGTCGATATTGTTGATATTGTCATCCACGATTAAAATCGTGCGTTGTTTACTTATATTCATATGGTTATCTAAAACGCGTTAGATTGGTCCAATGATTGTTAAAAGCCAACTTTTAACAATCATTGGACCAATCTGATTACCTCAAAACGCTATCCATCCCGATGTTCCTCAATCATCTCCAAAATCGCTTCATCATTATACACATCCGCAAACGCAACCAGGGCTTGGGCAAAGGCATCATACGCACTGCTCTGCTCCATAAGCGCCAATGCCTGCGTACGCACCCCATCCATATCACCCAGACGTGCGAACTGATAGAATTTGTTTAATGTCTCTGCGGGTGGTGGTGGCATCGTATCGGTGTCCTCTCGTGTGCCAGGGGTTGGTGTCAAGGTTGGGTAGCTTGATTCAGACAAAGGATGATTTGACTCAGATAGGGGTCTTGCTGTCTCATATATCCACTCAATATCCAAATATTGCTGCAAGCAAGCCAACAGTTGTGCTAAATCAACAGGTTTTGGGAGAAAATCATTACAGCCCACAGAAACGCTATGGATTTGGTCACGCTCCTGCACACTGGCCGAGAGCGCAACGATGGGTGTTGTGGCATGGTCAGGCAACTCGCGAATACGCATCACAGCCTCATAGCCATTCATCACAGGCATCACCAAATCCATCAGCACCATATCCGTTTGCTGCTGTGCAATTTTCTCTAGCGCATCCGCCCCATTTTCGGCCATCACCAGTTTAAACCCGAGCGGCTCCAACATCTCGGACAACACAAGGCGGTTGAGATGCCGATCATCCACGATTAGAATAGACAGCGTTTGTCGCTCTGTTTGTTCCTGTGTTTGTTCCTGTGTTTGCTCCTGTGTTTGCTCCTTGGTTGTTGTTCGATAGCCAATAATTTGTTGTGGCGCAGATTGCGCTGGGGGTTGATCGTTGCGCCCCTGTCCCGTCACCAAGCAGGGGAAGACGACCGCAAAGGAGAAGGTGCTGCCTTCACGCAGACGACTTTTGACCTCAATCTCACCCCCCATCAACTGGACCAAGCGTTGACTGATGGTTAACCCTAGCCCTGTCCCTTCGGTCAGCACCTCTTCTTGCAAGGCTTGTTCAAAGGGGTCAAAAATCTGTGTCAGTTTGTCTTCTGGAATGCCTATCCCTGTGTCGCTAATGACAAAGTGAAGACGCACGGCTTGGGTGAAGAGCGCATCCGATGTGTCGATGCTCAATGGTGTGGCAGAAGGCAGCAATTCGGCTGTGACCTCAAACGTGACTTGACCCCTGTCCGTAAATTTCACGGCATTGCCCAGCAAGTTGAGCAGCACCTGCCGTAACCGTTTTTCATCCGCTGCAATCAACGCTGGCAGCACATCGCTGGGTGCATAACGCAAGCGCAACCCCTTTTGCTCCACAGCAGTCTCCATCATCGCCACGATGCCCTTGAGAAAGTAAGGAAGGTTGACCTCATTTTGAATGAGTTTGAGTTTGCGTGACTCAATCTTGGACATATCAAGGATATCATTGATCAATGTGAGTAAATGATTGCCACTTTCATAGATGGTTGCCAAGCCTGATGAGAGCCGCGCATCCTCCGCATTTGCCTGTTGTACCCGCTGTTGTGTCTGCTGTTGTGTCTGCTGTTGTACCCGCCCCTGATTTGCCAATTGACGCTGGAGAATCTGTGTGTAGCCCATGATGCTATTAAGTGGGGTGCGCAGTTCATGGCTCATGTTGGCAAGGAATTCACTCTTGGCTTGGCTCACCGCCTCCGCATGTTCTTTGGCTTCCAGATAGGCTTGGCTGGCAGCCTCCGCACTCTCTTTGGCCTCTAGATAGGCATGGGTTCGCTCGGCCACCTCTTCCTCCAAATGCGCATCGGTTTCACGCACAGAACTGACCATTTTGTTAAAGGCCTGTGTCACCTGGCCGATCTCATCGTAAAATCGAACAGGCACATGGGTTTGTAAATCGCCTGTGTCTACTTGTTCCACACCTGCAATCAAGCTTTCCAATGGCTGGACGAGGACACGACGGAAAAAACGCAAAAAGCCCCATAAAATCAAGACCGTTGCAACGATGACTACCCAGAGGATGCCGACCATATTGTGGTGGACAAACTCATTCGCCATCAACGTTTGGTTCAAAATAAAGGCATCGCCGCGCATAGGGGTGTTGCTATAGGGTTGAATCTGTCGCATGAGTTGATAGGATGAGCCACCATTGCCCGACATCACGCCCGTTGTCTGTGGGAAGAGCCGCATATTTATATAGTTCAGGTCGAATGTACCATCCGCATAAAACACTTGCTGTACGACGGTTGGCCCTGGTGTTACAGGTCTCATGATACCTGTACTCACCCCCTGTATCTCTTGGGGGGCAGGGGGAGGAGGCCGGCGACCACAGAATAGACACCGGCGCTCAGGGGACACATCTTGACGTAGCGGTGGAGAGATATTGATTTGCCATGTGATAGTGACGTGCGCCACCTCTGTATCATCGGCAGGTGTTTCTTTGATATAGACCTGAACAGCATCTGGCTCAAGATAGGGAGCTAAGTCGTGCTCATCCATCCCTTGCGGATTTTCCAACAGATAAATGGCAGGATAATGGTTGTAGCGGATATTGTTCAGTGCGAGTTCGCCTGTATAAAAAGAGTTGTCCCCTGATGTCAAAGGGTTGGATGATGAATCAAACCATGTGGCGTGAAAGCGAGAAGGACCATAGGTCGAGCCAACCGCGGTAATCGCCAATTCGTCAATCTGTTGACCAAAAAAGGGAAACGAAAAGGGCAATGTATATACCTCGATGCCAGTATCATCCAACGAGAATGATTCCCCAACCTCAGACTCCTGCTCGACGGGCAGGGCAGAGACGCGATAACTGCCATCCGGTTGCGGACGCAGTTGCACAGTGCGTGGCAGATTGGTGACAGGCAACGGCGGCAACCGTGTATACAAATTGGCACTCACAGCGATCGCTACACCGATGGCAATCAGTAGACCCGTCACCAACCCAATGCCGACGAGCTTGGCAAGAAAGGAGATCGTATCTGGACTATTGTTGAGATAGGCAAGTGTGATGAGGAAAAAGACGAAAAAGGCGCCAATGGAGGGTATCAAGTCAAGGACAAAGGCACGCATCGTATCCTCAAGAAAAAAATCCGTAATCGGGACAAGAATCGCAATAAAGATAGAGGGCCAGATACAGAGAAGCATGTTGACCGCTGCCTGTGCTGAACGGCCTTGCGGATAGCGCAGATAGGTCAATAGCGATGGTTGGCCCTGAACCGTATTGGCGATGTGCTCCCCTTGGCGATGATATGCACGTTTGGAGAATGAAATCGCACGACGAAACATAATCACAATCACCCACATGGCCGTGAATGCCACTATCGAATTTGCCACAACAGGGCGATCCGTGATGTAGATGTAACGGTAGCCCATGTTGGCAAGCTTTACAACCACCAATATGAGCGAAATAACCAGGGCAATTTTGGCCTCTAGCCTTGGTGTATTTGCCCGATCATCCGCCGTAAAATCTGGGTAGCGATAGACAAACTGTATGAAGAAGATGATGGCAATCAGCACAAAGAGCAGTTGGATAAAACTGAGGTAGTAACGCGCCATGCCATAGAGCATGGACACTGCCAACGAGATGATGCTGAAGGCCAGCATGGAGACAAAAAAGCCCAGAATCAGTTTATCGGTCGTTGTCTCTCTTTTCCGTCGCCATAAATAAACAGAAACGACAGCCAGCAGAATCGCTTGGCTCAGGAAGGCTATGGTGGCTATATTGACATTGACAAGTTGTGGCATCCGTTTGTTCGGCTCCTCTTCATGCTTGGTTTTTTGCTGTATTTTTCTCTTTTTTTTTGACCTCACTCAATTTTACCACAATTGTCCAGATTCAACGACAAGATTGTCAAGATTGAACGACAGACAGCCATACACACTTTTTGATACAATTTACCCAGAAGCTTAATCTATAAACAAATAGAAGGAAGAGAGAAATGTTTATCAAACCAGCACTAACCGCGCACACCATCCAACCACACTGTATCCAGCCGCATGACCGACAATGCCGCTCAGTCATATCACAAAGCATTGACCAAATTTTTGCCCGCACCTTGGCTGCCCTACCCAGGATGTACGCTACCTTTGATGAAATGTATGCCTTGATTCCTTTCCCAATGAAACGGGTACTTCACACCTAAAGGATTTGAATAATGCCACAAAAACAAAAAACGTACATACATCGAAGCAATGCACAGCAATTAGAAGATGAACGAAAACGTCTTGCCCAGCAAAAACAATTGCAGGGAACGGGCTTGCAGCGATCCCACCAGAGCAACGGTTTGCAGCGGTCCCATGAAAGTGGTGGATTACAACGGTCACATGAACGAAATGGACACCACGCCCAATCTGGTATGGGCATGATTCAGCGTAATGAGACAGATGAAGATGATTGGGTCATCTCGTCCAACCCTCTTCTTGCCCACGGGATTGGGCAACATGGTGGCAGTTCGGGCATAGACAATCCTGATGAAGCACTTGAACCTTCCAATGGATTGAACCAATCTAACAAAAAAATAAAATTGGATGAATCAATGATGGAGGGTGATGGATTGGGCGGCATCAACCTAAGCTCACACATCCCACAAAATCGAAATGACTATATTCCACCACCACCGAACGCTCCCTATCCCCTCACACAATTTTCCTACACGAATATGCCACCACCACCCCTACCATTCACCGATCACTCCAAGCAGAAATCCAGTGGTAACATGAGTCAGGGACGAGATCGGATGAAGAGCCTCTCCGCCGTGAATATAGGACAAGTTTCCGGTAGTAATACCAGTCATTCTAACTCAATCCCAAAAGACATAGTTAAAGAATCATCATTAGGGTTTATACCACCGCCCTCTGGGTTTGAG
>JBCCFC010000290.1:0-11818 GCA_039029935.1 Chloroflexota bacterium | reverse complement strand
GCTTTGTCGAAGGGGTCAATAACAAAATCAAGCTGATTATGCGTCGAGGATACGGCTATCGTAATTTTCGACATTTTGTTCTTCGCATCCTCACTGAGTGTGGTGCTCCTACTTGATCCCACTCATGGACGAAGAGCCATAATAGCTTGCTGACCGCTGGTTATGAATTACTCATAAACTGCGAAGCACACACCCATCTTTTATGTTTTCAAACCCGCGGCCAGAACAGTCTTGTTTTTTGGTCGCGGGTTTTTTATTTGGGGAATTCTGAGAAATTCCTGTTTATAGTATCAGCAAACGCAAAGTTTTTGCTCAGTATTTTGTGGTCATGGATGGTGTAAAGTGATTAAATAAAGAGATTGGTCCCATGGTTGGGGGTAATGTATCTGAGCCAGACAAACTTGCTGCTATCCAACTATTAGACCAATCTTTATGGAATATATCGAGCGATCCAATCCACTAAGTGATCGATAAAGGAGATGGGGCCAATACCCTTCTCATCCCAAGGTGTGGGCATGGTGCGGTTTTCGGCATCGGTGAGATGTTGTTGATGTAGATGGGTATGGCGTGGTTCAAGCAGTGGGCTGGTGAGAGGGATGCCAGAGCGACACATGAGATATTCAGCCCAGACAGCTTGGGTTTCTTTAACAAGAAAGGCAAGCTCTGTGTCGCCGTCCATTTCACGCCCCCAGATGCGGATGCCATATTTCTGCATGAGTTGTTCAATATCGTAGCCATTAAAATCACCTTCACGAGAAATTGTGAAGCGGTGCATGGGGCCATGTTGTGTGCGGCCAAACCAGCCGTCAAGTGAGTTAATCAAAGTTACAAACCAATTTTATGAATGAACGGGAAACACATATGTTCTTGTAATATTATAGTGCAAAAGCCAACTAAGCACAAATTCATTGCTCTGAAAATGAAAGGTCTCGTATAGACCTCCTACTTTTTTCAGAGGTATCATCCGTTGTAACCGTTCACTTCCCCCCGCTGGCTGAGCCTGTCGAAGCTGGTGCGCCCCCTTCGACAGGCTCAGGGGGCTGAACAGTTATCATCCGTTGTAGACCCATGAAAGGAACCCATGATATGATGTTATTAGTGATTGGTTTTATCCTTGGATGTATCTTTTTAGCATTTTCAAATTTTATAATTCAGACCTATAACGACTGGCAAGCTCGCCGTGCAGCACCATTTAAGCCACAAGCAACCGTACACTTTACGGACAAAACACCACAACAGGTTATTGATGAAGCCAAGAGTGGCTGTTTTGGCAACATTGCCACATGGTTATGTCTTGGGGCTGTCGCCTTCGTGTCTCCAGAAATAGTTCGCTTTTTACAATTTCTTGTCAGGGTTTTACAGGCAGCAGAGTAGATGCACCATGCCATGCTTCTGTTACCAAATACATAACAAACGTCGTTGCCCAATGCGACACCATATAATCATCATGCAATGCAGCAGACATTCCCATTGTGCGATGTTGTTCGGCTACCTCTAACAACATCGCTCGACGGTTGTCATCAGCAGGCAAAGCATGGGCAACACCCATCAACATCCATGCGCGGCTCATGTTGAGTCCGGCAAAGTGTGCCAGTTGACCATTGGCAAAATCGACGACATTGACTGGGGTCAGTTGGTACAGCAGTTGCTCTGACCCTTGGGTCGCCATGTCCGGTCCAAAAAAGCCCCAGAGCCAGTCGCTAAATTCGGTCTGTGGCAAGACACGTCGCATGATGTCGGCTTCGGCCAGCGCGGGTGACAGGAAATCGCTGGCCGATGGTTCGTAGGCAAGCGGTGCATGTTTGTCATCCGCGTAAAAGTCACGGACACGCTGTTCAATGGTGTTGGCGAGTTCTTCAGCTTGGGCAACCCGCGCCCAGTCTAGTACAAGCCCCAGGGCAAAAGCGGTTTGGTTATGAACACCAGAACGAATGGGGTATGGTAGGTTGCTGAGGTAGCGGTGGAAGGCGTTGGCGGCGTGGGTTTCCAGCGGTGTCAACAGAGTGTGCCAGGCTTGTGCCTCTGGTACACGCCACGTGCGCAGTTCCATCGTCAATTGCAGCAGCCACGCAATGCCATAAGGCATTTCGTAACCACGTCGTTTTTGTAGATAGGCCAATTCGACAGCCAGCTTTTCTTTGGTCAGATTCTGGTTGAGGGCAGCGGTAGCAGCGGGTACAAAGTCAGCATCGGGAAAGAGACGAATGGCGCGCACCAATTGCCAATGACAATGAACCGATGAGTGCCAATCAAAGCATCCATAAAAGGCTGGGTGCAGGGTACGTGGTCGCGGGACGGGGGCATCTTGCTCATCAACAAAGACGTGCTGAATCCCGTTGGGATATTCGCGTTGCAGGTTGGCGATGGTTGTGGGGATGAATTGTTCAAGTAGTGACAACATGTTTTTGCTCCTTTGCGACTTTGCCCCTGTGTGACTTTGCATTAAAATAGCTGTTCATGAGAACACTTGTAATTAGCGATAATGTCGAGCCAATTTTATACAGTGCAGCCATTCAGCAACGTGTTGGTGACATTGACCTCATCATCAGTTGCGGCGATTTGCCCTTCTATTATATTGAATACATTGTCAGCATGTTGAACCGCCCCTGTTACTATGTTTATGGCAATCATGGGCGTGAGGTTGAGTATCAGGGTGGGGACTGGCGGCAAAAAACAGAGCCGCAAGGAGCGTTCAACTTGCACACCAAAGTGGTCAAGGAAGGGCCGTTATTGATGGCTGGCCTAGAGGGGTCGATCCGCTATAACAACGCACCCAAATTTCAATACACCAACAGTCAGATGTGGGGTAATGTTGCCAAACTTGTGCCCTCACTACTCTATAACCGCGTTCGCTATGGGCGGTGGCTGGATGTATTGGTTGCCCACTCGCCACCGCGCGGCATCCACGATAAACCCGACCGCGCCCATCAAGGCTTCACCTCTTTCCTCAAATTTATGCAATGGTTTAAGCCGCGCTACCTGCTACATGGTCATATCCATCTCTATCGGCGTGATACGGTGGTGCGCACACAATATTATGATACCGAAGTGATCAATGTCTATCCCTATCAAATTCTTGATTTAGAGCCAACGGTGCTTGACTGAGCTACCACGTATAAGGCACAGTACCTGTCTCATCCACCTCATAGCCCCATCGTTCCAGATAGACTTCGCCGGGTAAAAGTTCATCATCATAGGTAGCCAATAGTTCGTTGAGTTTTGTATCCAGCATAGCCTGCACATCTCCCATCGCTGGCTCGTTGATACGATTCTCAAGCTGATAAGGATCGGTCTGATTGTCATAGAGCAACCAAGGACCGTCTAAGCCGCGTGCATAGGTGTAGCGTTCGGTGCGGACGCCACGATATTCTCTGCCACCGACAGCGCGTGACCATTGACCAAAGGGTTGAAAACAGGAGATGAGGACAGCATCGGCGGGTGCAGTTGTAGAGCCTTGCAGATAGGGTGCGTAGTCGATACCTTGTACGCTCGCTGGGACATCGATATCACACAATCCGAGTAATGTTGGCATCAGGTCGGGCGTATTGATTATCCCATCCACTGTCTGTCCTTCCTCACCGAACAATGCGGGGCAGCGCATCAACAATGGCACATGCAATGACTCTTCCCAAGGTTGCTGTTTTTTGATGTTGCCATGTGACCCTAGCATATCGCCATGATCGGACCAGAAGACAAAGAGTGTGTTGTCAGCCTGACCACTTTCTTCAATGGTCTGCAAGAGTTCACCCAACAGATCATCCAAGGCAACAATATGCGCATAGTAGCCAGCCAAATCGCGCCGCGCTTTTTCTTCGGCTTCCGGCGGTACATTGGGGTGTAGCGTCAGTTCATCGGGATTGAACATGGCCTGATAACGTTCTGGTGCTGTGTCATAGGGTGCATGAGGGGGTCCCCACGAAAGTAACATCAGGTATGGATTCCCCTGCGAATGTTCCCGAATATATTGCTGCACGACTCGTGTTTGACACTCAGCATCATAGCCATTCCAAACAAGCTGCGTATCGTCATCCCCTGCATAATAACGCGAATCGTTATAGTTGTGCGTACATTCCAAGGCCATCCAGAAATCAAAGCCCAAACGTCGTTTGCGGGGAATATAGTTAGAGCGGCCATGCCCGTCTACATGCCACTTGCCGACATAAGCCGTGTCATACCCTGCATCCGCAAATGCCTCCGCCAGAGAAACTGTGCCTTGGTTGGGGCCACCTTGATTTGAGCCTATGGTGCGGTTGTCATGCACCGAAACATCGTTCATAAACACGCCATGACGCCCTGGATATTGCCCCATCAACAGCGATGAGCGCGCTGGGCAACAGACAGGCATGCCAGAAATGGCGTTGGTAAAGTTGAGGCTACTTGCCGCCAATTTATCAAGATTGGGTGTTTGGACATTGGGGTCACCCGCAAAGCCCGTTGCTTGATAGCGCCACTGGTCGGCAAAGACAAAAATTACATTTGGTTTGGATTGATTCAATGGTTTCATGGTTTACTCTTTCAATTTTATATTTCTGTACATGCCAGACAAGTCGTTCGCCAATTGAGACGTAATCCGGTCCCAGTTATAACGCTCGACAACGAGGTCATGTGCTTGATGTCGCATGGCATACCGTAGATCAACATTATTCGCCAACATACACACAGCGGCAACAAAGTCGTCGTTATTATTCGCCAGCAAGACATGCTTGCCATCAACAAAATCATCAAAGCCAGCCAAGGCAATGGGGCTACCAACAACACATACACCCGCAGCCATTGCCTCTAGCACTCGCAGTTTTGTTCCTGCACCACTTTGTAGTGGTAGGGCCATTATATCGACTTGATGCAAATATGGCAACACATCTTCAACCTCTCCTGTAACCGTAATCTGTTTTTCAGGATGTCTCGCCGCAAAGTTCAACAGGTTTTGTGGTGGATTACGACCAATGATGAGCGTCGATATGGAGATATAAGGCAGTTGTTGTTGAACAGCAGGCAAAATCTGTTCAACAAGCCGAAAGACAGCCCTTTGGTTAGAGGCTAATGCCAGAGACCCCAAGAACCCCAACACGAACTTGTCTTGAGGGCGGTCCTTCCGCCCCAGTTTATAGTGACTTGCATCCACACCGTTGGGCGCAACAAACAAATAGGGAACCTTCCCATCTGCGTAGAGACATGTCTCAGCACGCTCCTCAGCCGAGACAGAAACAATGGCTGAAAGTTGTGGTAATATTTGTGTCTCAAAACGAATTGTTTTCATGTGGTTGAGGCGTGATAACCAGTAATGGGCCGAGCGGGTAGAGTAATTTGCGGTTTGACGTTGCCAGTAAAGTCTATCAACATTTTGCTGATCCAAGACAATCGGAATGGTTGCATTTGTCACATAGGGTAATGTCTGGAGAAGGTGACAATAGACAAGATCATACTCATTCTCATCCATAAGTTGCCGCACTCTTTGGGTAATTTTTGGGCGGTAACGCAAAGCTGTATGGTACGGCCATCGAGCGCAAAGACTACGTATTTGTTGTATACGGGTCGATGGTCTGATAGGAACAGGAACATCAAACAACCCTTCGCTCGTCTCTTTTTTAATGATGGTTTCTCTATATGTCTTTTGCTTCTTTTCTTTCGGATTTGATACATCATCAATGGGCGACACAAATGTCACATTATGATGTTGTGCAAGCCCCTTGGCAATGTGCTGAATGCGTACTTTATCACCGGCATTTGCAGGGGAAACAGATATGGGGGAAATCATAAGAACATTCATACGGTTTTTTGTACCCAGAAGTTGACTCCTTGTCCTGAGCCATTTTTAGAAATTGAATAGACCCGTTATTATACCATAAGACCATAAAACAGCTTATCAATGGTTGGCAAAGTACGCTTCGATTACCAAAGGAGAATACCATGACTCTACCGCTCCAAAACTACTGGGTACTCATGGCGCAGTATCTACGACCGCTCAAAACAAAAGTGTTTATCCTTGCAGGGTTGCTTTTGGTGACGATTGGGCTGCAAATCGTCAACCCGCAAATCATCCGCTATTTTATTGACACAGCCATCGGGCTTGGCAGTAACAGTGCCCTTGATGGGGCTGGGGACAATCTATTATTTGCAGCAATCCTCTTTCTTGTGGGCGCATTGGCGCACCAAGCCTTGCAGCTTGCGGCCATCTACTACAGCGAGGATATTGGTTGGCGCGCCACCAATCGGCTACGCGAAGATTTAACGTTGCACTGCCTCAACTTGGATATGGGCTTTCACCATGAACACAAACCCGGTGAAATGATTGAGCGCATTGATGGCGATGTCGCCAATCTTGCCATCTTCTTCTCGCAGTTTGTGGTGCGGATTCTGGGCAATGGTCTGCTAATATTGGGTGTCATCATTGCACTGATCTGGACCGACTGGCGTGTCAGCATAGCGTTGACTCTCTATAGTGCTGGTATCGTCTATGCCTTTGTGACGACACGCAACATGGCGATTCCACGTTGGAAGGCAGGACGAGAGGCCAGTGCCAATCTCTTTGGCTTTATTGAGGAACATCTGGCCGGAACCGAGGATGTGCGCTCCAGTGGGGCTGTTGGCTATGTCATGCGCAACCTCTTTCATCACAACAAAGTGCGTTTTGATCGTGAAGTCCGTAGCGGGCGCATCAATATTCTTGTCGGCAACATCTGGAATGCAGGCCACACCGTTGGGCAACTCATCGCCTTTGGCATGGGCTTTTGGCTCTTTCAAGAAGGCACATTGACAGTCGGTGCAGTCTATCTTGTTGTTCACTACACGAATATGATGTTGGACCCATTGGGGCAAATTACCGAAGAGGTGCGCAACTTCCAGCAGGCAGCGGCAAGTATTGAGCGCATTGAGGAACTTCGCGTACTGGATAATCAAATTCAGACGGATAATACGTTGAAAAAGCATGTGCTGACAGATGGTGCGTTAGGCATGTCCTTTGAGCAGGTTTCGTTCAGCTACATCGCCGATGAATTGGTCCTTGATGACATTTCTTTTTCTCTGCAACCAGGTCAAGTGCTGGGTCTGCTCGGGCGCACAGGTAGCGGGAAGACAACCCTCACCCGTTTGCTCTTTCGGCTCTATGATCCAGCCGCTGGGGCGATTTGTGTTCATAGCGCATCAATGGATAAAGCGGATTTGCGCACACTGGATGTACACGAGGTACGGGCGCGTATTGGCATGGTGACGCAAGATGTGCAGATTTTGCAGGGAACGGTTCGCGAGAATGTGACGCTCTTCGACCCTGCTATCAACGACGAGCAGATTTTGAATGTCATTGACCAGTTGGGTGTCAATGACTGGTTTGAGCGGCTCCCCCAAGGATTGGACACCGAATTGCAGAGTGAGGGAGGGAGCTTATCCGCAGGCGAAGGGCAACTGTTGGCCTTCACGCGTGTATTTCTGCACAATCCCGGTCTGGTGATTCTCGATGAAGCGTCCTCACGCTTGGATCCCGTGACAGAGCGGCTGATTGAACAGGCAGTGGACCGTCTGTTACAGGACCGCACAGCCATCATCGTGGCACATCGGCTGGAGACAGTGCAACGAGCAGACCACATCATGATTCTCGATGACGGCAAAATCCAAGAGTTAGGCCCACGACAGGCGTTGGCCGATGATCCTAATTCACGCTTTTATACACTTTTGCAGACAGGATTAGAGGAGGTCTTAAGCTAATGGCTACGTGGCAATTTGTATGGCGACTGATCGTCTTTCAACGCTGGAATTTTCTCTATAACATGGTTGGCTTTACCGTCCTCAACGTCGCTTGGCTGATCCCAGGCTGGGTGTCGCGTGAATTCTTCAACATCATTGAACCCGATGTCACCGCTCGTTTTGGACTATGGACATTGCTGGCAATTATGCTGGCAGGCGTGGGTGCGCGCATCTGGGGGCTATATGGCATGGTCGAGGCCAATATACCCTATGCGCATTCGATTATGACGCTGCTCCACAAAAATATGATGGAGCGTCTCTATGAGCTACCTGGCGCCGCCGCGCTCAACGAATCATCAGGAGCTGCCATTAGCCGCTTCCGCGAGGATACCGATGAGTTGCCCTGGTTTACTATCTGGTTCAACAATTTGATCGCCTATGGGACCACATTGGTCGTGTCCGTTTGGATCATGTGGTCGATCAACCCAACAATGACACTGATTGCCTTTATCCCCATGGCCGTGATCCTCACCGTGTCCAGTGCCAGCACTGGACGACTGGAGCGCTATCGACGACGGGTACGTGAGGCCAGCAGTGCGGTGACAGGCTATATTGCGCAAATTTTTGGCGCGGTACTGGCACTCAAAGTGGCGGGGGCAGAAAAGCATATCGTTGACCGCATGACGAGCATCAATGAAGAACGGCGACAGGCTGCGCTGCAAGATCGCCTCTTTGAAGAGTTACTCCATTCGGTCTATATCAACGCGGGTAGTCTCGGCACAAGCATCATCCTGTTCCTAGCCGTCCCCGCCTTCCGTGCCGATACCTTTACCGTTGGCGATTTTGCGCTCTTTGTCGCCTATCTCACCAACATGACAGGCTTCTTCAACTTCATCGGCTTTATGTGGGCGCGTTATCGACAGGCTGGCGTGGCCGTTAATCGTCTACTTGACTTCATGCAGGATGCACCACCGCAGCAGCTTGTGGAAGTGGGTCCTGTCTATTTGGATGGTACATTGCCAGAGGTTGTTTACCCGACCAAACAGACCGATGACCGACTAGAGAAGTTGACCGTGCAAGGGCTGGCTTATCAGCACCCCAACTCGGACCAAGGCATTCGCGATGTTAACCTCGCCCTTCCACGCGGCTCGTTCACCGTGATTACCGGACGGATTGGTGCTGGCAAAACCACGCTGCTACGGTCACTGCTCGGTCTGCTGCCTCAACAGGCGGGTGAAATTCGCTGGAACGGTCGTGTCGTGGATGCGCCCGATGACTTTTTCACGCCACCCCGGGCCGCCTACACAGCCCAAGTGCCGCGACTCTTTAGCACAACCCTGCGTGAAAACCTGCTATTAGGATTAAAGGAAGAAGAGGTGAATTTGAACGCGGCTATCCATGCCGCCGTGTTGGAAGATGACATCGCTGAATTGAGTGAAGGGCTGGACACAGTGGTCGGTCCCAAAGGGGTCAAACTATCGGGTGGGCAGATACAACGCAGTGCCGCTGCGCGCATGTTTGTGCGGGGTGACGGGTCTTCTACAAACAATACAGGGCCAGAGTTGCTGGTTTTTGATGATTTGTCGAGCGCGTTGGATGTTGAGACGGAACGGACGCTGTGGGAGCGGCTGTTTAAGCGTGAAGAGCCACCGACCTGTCTCGTGGTGTCACATCGTCGACCCGCATTGCGACGTGCGGATCACATTATTGTCCTGAAGGATGGTGCGGTTGAGGATGAGGGGACGCTGGATGAATTGTTGGCGCGAAGTGAGGAGATGCAGCGGTTGTGGGCGGGTGAGTTGGTCTAATGGCTACCCCCTGTTCGGTAATCCAAACAGGTCAAACTGCCGCGCCAATGCAAAAAACGCTTTCCAATCACTATACAGCACCCCGGCTTTTTCCAGCGCATTGATGGCAGGCTTGGTAAACCCACTCTTGGAGAAAAACCACAACGTCACCTGATCATACTTCTCCTTTGCCTGCATCTGCCCAGCCTGTTTCAAGAAATGTTCAACCTCTGGCAACGGGATTGGCTCAGACCAATTTTTGGCCTCCACCAGCCAAGCACATCGCTGGGTTGTATTGTGAATGGGGTCACCCTGTGTCCATTGGCCGATGACATCAATCTCCACTTTGTCGCCAGCAACAACGGTCCCACTGCGCTTTTCAATGGACTCGAATTTGGGTAATAATATTGCGTGTGGAAAATTGAAATAGGTTGTGCCATCAATGCTACGGTCATCAAACCCGCGCATGACCATGCCGACATAGAGTTCACCAATCTCGCCCAGCGCGTTGTTCAAATCGCCTCGAATTTTGTTATAGCCATCGTTGAGGCTTTCGACGGCTTGCTCTTCCGATATTTTCTCTAGCTGCCAGCGGAAGTTGTAGTCAATGTAGCGACGCAACATGGGGTCGCCAGGCCCTTCATAGCGTTCCCACCCCACAAGATCGATAATATCGGCTTGATACAATTTGAGCAGTGCCGCCTGCGCTTCGTCATAGGTGACATCAAACGCCTGTGCAATCTGTTCGGCATCAATCGGCGGATCGGGGTATTTTGTCACCCACAACATGACTTTCTTTGCCAAGCCATCGCCATTGAGCAGACCAATATGCTCGTTAAATTCAGCACTATAGAGTTGCCAAGTATTGGCGAGGCGATTGGAGACCTCGTAAACGAGTACCTCTTTCAACGCATCTAGGCATGGGTAACGACGGCGAGCAGGCGAACGGCTGCGCATCAAGTTTTCCACGTTGTTGGGGTATCCAGCCGTGACTTGCCAGAGCATCTCGGCAAATTCAGCATTCATCTCGACACCGACAAGCGCGGCCAGACGAAAAGCTAGATCATGAGTGTGGTCGCGGCTTAATGGTGCTAGATACCAATAATTAAATCGTCCTGTCAACAATCCCCGTAACGCTTGGTTAATCAATAATGAAACGGCAGACCCAGAAACCAACATTGGGGCAACGCGACTGTCTACGCATTGCTGAAAACTATCTGTTAAATCATACCAAATATTACGCTTTTCATCATACACATTGGTTAGCACCTGAAATTCATCAACAATAACCGCAGTGAATTGATTGTATAGACCTGCAATTGTTTTTGGTGCATTAATGGCAACTTTGACCGGGCTTGTTGATGTCGTTTGCTCTGCCAGCGCAGTGTCAAACATCTTCAATCGCTCGATGACAACGACATCGTTCAATTCAGCCGCCAAAGTCCGAATGAAGTCAATACGCGGTTTTTCCTGCATAAGGTCCGGACGACGATATTGAAAGGCAAGATAGCAGAGCAGATACGAAGATAAGAAGTGTTCGGCCACATCGATCATCGTCAAGGGTTTCTTCGGGTTTAAATATTCGGCAAAAGAAATGTAGACGGGCATCACCCGCTCTTGCTTAAAAAAGAGATGATTATACAACCGTACTAGAACCGCTGTCTTGCCCGTCCGTCGTCGCCCAACGAGCGCATAACTGTTGCTTGGCATATCCGGAATATGCCGAATCCACTCGGCGTACATCTCAAATTCCTGCTCACGGTTGACAAAAAGATTGCCAACCGGGTCTATCATTGCTTGTTTGGTTTCTTTCATTCGGACCTCTTTCATATGTAATTACTGATTAACGCCCTCATCAGACTTCCTTGGCAACCTTCAACTGCCACCCAACATACCCCAACACAACTTTCTTAAACGTAACCTTATCCGCGTATTGCTGTAACCGCTCATCACTGGCATACCGATGCAACTGCTGTTCGGCCTCTTCAATTCGATTGTCGAAATTGGTTTTGCCATTCTCGCCATTGTACTGTTTTTCCGACATGTATTTTAACTCAATCAAATAACCATAGTTCATGTCGGGGAAACGCATCACAAATGGCTCCAAGTACAGGTCCACAAAGCCGCCACCGCTTTCACGCTCGGACCAGGTAAAGAAGTGGTAGGT
The DNA here is from genome assembly GCA_039029935.1 of Chloroflexota bacterium. Classification (GTDB taxonomy): domain Bacteria; phylum Chloroflexota; class Anaerolineae; order Caldilineales; family Caldilineaceae. The sequence continues at coordinate 187 of JBCCFC010000290.1, read as the reverse complement.
GACGTTGAGGTAGGCAATCATAAAACCTTGCAGCACTTTTTCGCCATTAAGGTGGTCACGAATCGAGGCTTGTTTTTTGACTTCTGCATTGAGATAGTCAAAGAAGGGTTTCCATTCACCATTATAGGCCATCGCCCGTAGCAAACTGGATAATGTGGATGTGTCTAATTTAAAAACATCTACATTT
>JBCCFC010000289.1:0-11872 GCA_039029935.1 Chloroflexota bacterium | reverse complement strand
TGGATTCCGATAATCTGTGGTCGTATCAAAATTTTGTGCTGTCACCTGCCCAAATAGACCGCCAGGGCTTGAAATTTGAATTCTGTTACTAAACCAAAAAATACGAATCAGGGCATTGGTTGCTTCATAGGTGCGATGCAAAACGGCATTACGAAGTGATGACAATTGCATCTCAATTGGACGATTATTTTCTTCAATCACCTCATGGGCAACAGCAGACGGTAAATAGGTGTATCGAAACAATTCTAAGTCTAGGTCATCCAACGTTGCTGAATAGACTGGTTGCACATCAAACTTCTGTAGAGACAACAATTCCACATCTTTCATAGTACAATTGCCCTTTAAAAAAATTGTGCGGAGCAATGGAATTACTACATCTTATTGCCCTCGATTAATCGAGCAATAATTCCCTTCAACGCCTTCAAAACACAAAAAATAGTGTCAATATCGTCGCGGGTCGCTACATACCCCGAACTAATCGCATACTCTCTTCCTTGCAACACAACAAAATACCAAATGGCCCCTTTAACATAACAGCCATAGATTGGATGCTGATGCTCATTGATAGCTTGCGCCAACAGCATTGCCGCCAGAACTTGCCCAGCAGGATCACCTTCGGGATCATTCTCACGTTTATATTCTTGAAAGCAAAAATAAGGCTTTTCTGGCTCACGAAACCCAGAGGCAATGATACCATCTGGGATTCCTGCAAGTTCCACACCGTCAACAGACCCCTCAAAATTTCGTTGTGCAAAAAAGCCAAATCGATCATCAGAGAAGTTGACAAGCGTCATCATTGGACCAATAAAACCATAGCTTAATTCAGCTTCGTTCCAATCATGGACGTGCTTTTTAAGATTCTGTTGATAAATTTGAAGAGATTGTTGCTCATAGTCAGAAATATCCTCTTGGCTTGCCAGCCATGCGTCTAAGTATGGTAATGTTTCTACTTGTTTCAAGCTGAACGTTTTATCTAATAGGGCCAATGTACTCTTTTTAAAAACAATTTTCATATGATGCACCTTCAATATAAAAATTAATAAATGGTTCGTATATCATCATTGTATGAACCATGCGGCCTATGGCTCGTAGTACGCAATAATTTTTTTCAATATCTTTAAAATGGTTGCAGCTTCGACGCGCTCAACGTACTCGCGTGACGTTTCCACCGTCATCAATGGTTTTTTGTCATCCTTATCAATGCCATCAACCGTTGCACGGGCAAAGGTCCACACATCGCCAATGGTGTAACATCCGAAAATCTCAATACTTGACTCAGGTGGTGATTGCGTCTGTGCTTGCCAGTTGAGTTTGGCCGCCGTCAACAGTTGACCATAAAATTGAATACGAGGATTTTTTGCTTCAATGGACCGTTTGGCCTCCAATGTAACCAAATACGGTGCCCGTAAAACACCAGCAATGACCTCTGCTATAACACCATCCGCCGTACCCGCTAGTTTGATATCTGAGAAAATGCCTACCAAAAATACCTCGGCCCATGCTTCAATCTCGTCTCGTTCCACTAAAAGTAGCAATGGGTAAATGCCGCGCGCCCAAATCGTGGCCTCATTCATGAGCATGATTTTGCTCTTGGATAGCCGCGCCTGAATTTGGTTGATGGTGGCTTGCTCATCGTCAGAAATAGATACTTCAGAGACATCCAGCCAAAGGTGCTTTGTTGCCTTTTTTTCTTTCAATGATATCACTTCTAGCAGTTGTGCTTCTGTTAGGTCTCTTAATGGATATGTTTTCATACGTCCCTCATTGATTTAGCAAAATCAAACTATCAAATTTCCTATATGGCTTTTTATGGATCATACAAATCTGTTGATACAAACAGGTGTTCATGGTTGATTGTATCAGAATGATCTAAAATTGACAAAGGTAAATCAAAAAAAGGGGATAGTCACGACAAGTGTCGTGACTATCCCCTTTTCTAGCCAAAAACAAAACTATAGTTTAATTTGTAATCATCGGCAGATAAATCGTATGCAATTGAACATCACTCGAACTGCCCACGGCCACACCCGCTGGCCCATAGAAGTTGCCTGTGCCATCATTCTCGATTTCACGCAGCCAGTAAACATAGATGACATCGCTCAGAATCGACTCATCAACATAGGTGTATGTCGCTCCTGTCTCGCTATCCCCTGTGCTGAAGATCAGGTTGGCGGTGATGCGAGCGGCATTGTTGCGGTCGCCATCTGTGCCGCGATAGAGATAGAAGCCATAGGTGTTGACTTCGGAACCCGTTTCCCATGTGACGACAATTGAGTTGCTCTCCTCTTGATGGGCGGCTGTAAAACTGACGAGATCAATGACCGTTGGTCCCAATGATGCACCTTCGGGGACAAGCGGTGCTGGGGCAGAGATTGTGTCGATTTCACCAGGGTTGAGCGAAATTTGATTTCGATCTCCAGTTTCACCAAATTGATGCTCGTCAGAGAATTCAAATCCTGCTGGTGGCAGATATTCAATGCCATATTCATCAGGGGTAACGCCTTGGAACTCGTAATAGCCGTTGAGATCAGTGACCGTTGTTGCAATGAGCTCGTTAAAGCGATTGTACATGTTGACGACCATGTTGCCGACTCCGGCCTCTTCGGGGTCTTTGATGCCATCGCCATCTTCATCGACCCAGACATAGTTGCTGACACCAGCGGGTTCGGTCAGCCCTGCATTGACACCCTCCAACACTGCACCGGACTCTAGCAGGAAGAGTTCTGTCTGACCTTCCCAAGGATCAACATCGCTGTCAATGCCCTCTGCTGGATTCTCCTCTACTTCAATCACGGTGTAGACCAGTTCTTCTGGCTCATCAAATTCTAAATAGTAATTGCCACGCACCAGGCCATCGACAATGTACTCACCATCAGGGTCACTCACGGTCTGCCCGGCCAACAGCCCAAGCTCGGTAAAGACCATGACTTGGACACCACTTACGCCTACCTCAGCGTCATCTGGGTCTAGTGGTGGATCGTCTTGACTGCCTGCTCTTGCGCCGGGATTAGCAGAATTGATAAAGCCGTTGCCGTCAATGTCACGCCAAACCTGACCCTGAACGCTGGCCCCTAGATACATCCCTGCATCAATCGTGAGGTCATTTTCACCGGAAAGCAGGACAATCTGTGAGGTCACACCCGTCTCTTGGTCTGCATCACTGTCGAGTTGGTCGCTGTTGGCGCTGTCGTTGCTCTGGTTGGCAGGGCTAAGGAAATACCCCTCTGGTGTCATAAAGGCAAGCTGATAGATGCCTGGGGTGACGCTGGCAAAGAGATAGGTTCCATCCACAGAGGTGGTGACACTCTGACCTGTTGGTTGCCCATCGCTGTCGAGTAGGTTGACGGTGACATCAGCCAACCCTACTTCGCCGTCTTCGCGCAGACCGTTACCATCGGCATCATCCCAAACCATATCACCAATGCTAGCAGGTCTGTAGACACCCATGTCCAAGTTGAGGGCTTGCTCACCATCACCCAATTCACCCGTTGCCGTTGTTTGACCTGTGCTAGGGTCGGCATCGCTGTCGATGGCATCATTGTCACCCATGTTTGCGGATGTGACTAGATAGCCAGCGGGCAATGAGCTGATGTCGAAGACAACATAATAGCTGGCAAGTGGTAGCCTCTCAAAGAGATAGTTGCCATTTTCATCCGTGGTGGCCTGGCCCTGCTGTTCATCATTGCTGTCAAACAGCGTGACAACAACACCCGCAACACCTGGCTCGGCGACATCCTGCGTCCCATTGACATTCAAGTCTTCCCACACACGATCACCAACACGCAAGCCATTGAGTTGGACGATGCCCATATCGAGCGACCAATCGACTGCACCGCTTGGCAGCAATGTGGTGGCTGGGGTTTGACCTGTACTCGGGTTGGCATCACTGTCGATGGTGTCGTCATCCCCTGCATTGGGTTCAGCCACAACCTGCAAATCGGGCAGTGTGCTGATATCAAAGGCAACATAATAGCTGGCGGGTGGCAGATTGCGAAAGACATAGCCGCCATTGGCATTGGTTATATCGGTCATAGGCACGTCGTCCTGTGTGACGGCTGTGCCATCTTCATGGAAGAGAGCGACGTTGATGTTGGGGACACCAACTTCACCGACATCTTGAATACCATTGCTGTTGGTATCAAGCCAGACCTCGCCCCCCACCTCTACGGGTAATACTAGCCCCATATCCAACGTGGTGTTGCTTTGGTTGCTCTCCAAGAAGGCTGTGGTTGGTGTTTGCCCTGGATTTTCTGAGGTCAACAACGCCGCATCGCTGTCCAGCGCATCATCACCCGCATCCATCATCGTCGGTTGGAACCCTTCTGGGATAGAATCCAGGTCAAATTTCACATAGTAGACACCAGGGCGCAGACCCGTAAAGCGATATTCACCCAGAATGTCGGTTGTCGCACTGAGATTTGTGTCTGTGCCATCATCCTCAAACAGGTTGACCGTGACATTGGCGACACCGGGTTCACCTGCATCCTGCAAGCCATTGCTGTTGCTGTCGCTCCAAACACGCCCACCGACTTCGACTGGAACATAGACGCCCATATCCAGATTGGTGGTGCTGTCGCCCCCAATGAGAAAGCCTGAGTTCTCGGTGCGCCCTGTGCTTGGGTCGGCGTCGGAGTCGGTGATGTCGCTTGTGGAATTGTTTCCCCCTGTGTTCTGGGTTGTCACCACATAGCCATCGGGGAGCGTACTTAAATTGAAGATGACAAAATATTCCTGGGGTGTTAAGTCATCAAAGAGGTACAATCCATCGGCGTCGGTTGTGGTGGTCATGCCCGTGGCAAGCCCATCTTCTGTGCCATCGGCCAAATACAAACTCACTTCAACATCAGGGAAGTTGGGTTCCCCTGCATCCTGAATGCCATCACCGTTGAGGTCTTCCCACACGCGGTCGCCCACAGAGACGACTAAGGGATAGACACCCATATCATGTGCAACCAAGCCTGATGCAATGTTCAAGTTGGTTACTTGTGCAATTTGTGGGTCATCGGTCACGACCGCATCAGAGTCGATGGTGTCATCATCGCCTTGATCCTGTGGACTCAACACCCATGCCAGTGGGATTTGACGGAATTGTACACAGTAGTCACCTATTGGACGTAGACTAAAAGCATATTCACCATTGGTGTCCGTAGTTGTCGAATCAAGGGGGGACCCGCTACAATCAGATGATGCATATAATTCTGCCGTGATATTCTCCATCAATGGTTCATCGACATCCCGTGACCCGTCTTGGTTTTGGTCACGCCAGACGATACCCGATATAGGGGGGATGTTGATGATGGTGGATGTGTCGCTTGACGCAACAGCGGTTGCGCCAGAGATGACCGTACCGTTGGCGAGTGAAGGCAGGGCTGTGACTGTGGCCGTGTTGACCAATGAACCCGTAATGACGGTTTCATATGAAAATTTTATCGACTCTGTGGGGGAGAGAGGCAAAGCACCCGAAACTTGTACAATTTTGCTGTGATCAAGTTCTATCGAGGAAAGTTCAATCTGGAAATCGGTTAACCATGTGTCGCCTGTGTTGGTGATGGCAAAACAAAATTCGTAGGTATTCGCCGTATCTTCGCTCCCAATCACAGACACTTGGTTTGACCCTTCACATAACGATGCACCGCTGACAAAAACTAGATTGACTGTATGGTCCATTTGGACACCGCTGGCATCAAGCTTGCTGGATGCAGTTGGGACAATATTGATTGATTCTGATTGGGCGAATGCAGATGCAGGAAAGACTATGTAGAGCGAGAGTATCCCCAATAGAACGGCGAAAAGATGTTTATTTTTATAAGAACATAGACAGGTAAGACGACGCTGCAATGGATGGTTGATCATGTTTGTTTGAACCCCTTAGAACAATTGACTATTTTTATTTTATAATTTTATGCAGTCATATTTCATACATGTTTTATCGGTAATCTTGTTTAGTTCAGTGTAGCATAATGCAATACCTTTAATATAAGACAAATGAACCAAACTAAAATGGTATTTTGTCATCCCTTAAACCCAATTGGCACATGCGTCAATTGAGACAATAAATCTTGGCAGAGCGGTGTTGAATCAACCATTTTTGGTCTGAATTTGTTCAGGACAGGCTTTGGCGCAAGTAAAAACGAGATTCTTTCGTTAGGTTGGAGACTATCATTAATATTTCTAATCAACATCAAACAAATCATCATAAAAATGTTAGTGTCTATTGGTTGATAGTCTTTTTGTGTGGATTTGCCAGTTGCCTCTATGTCTTTTTTTGGTATACCCAGACACAGGAATTTGAGCAGGCTATGACACCGATAAGACCAACCGTCGTTGAGCACTTGGATGTCCAGTTGCAAGACGAGGGCGTGATTGAGACCATATCGACTGGCATCGTCGCCACGATGAACAGTCCTGTCTTTCGGTATGATCCGCCGCAAACGTGGCTGGTTGATGAGCAGGGCGCACAGCCACAGGAACCACCCAACCCCGACGACGAGCCATCCGGTGTTGTTTCATTTACCTACACAGGTCGAGAACTCGCCCTAGAATTGCTGCAAGGCTATTTTTGGGGCTATCTCTTCATTACTGTAGACGGTGAACCCGCAAATTTGCTGCCCACAGTTGCAGACAATCGTAACAGTCAAGGTGATTTGGCTGGCTATTATACATTTCAAGCCCCAGAAAAGCAGGCTAACCACCACAGCCCTGTGCCCAGATGGGTTCGTGTCCACGTTGCGGACACGCATACACAACATACGGTACGGATCGAAGTCTGGCGTAGCTGGGGACTGAAACCGTTGCAAGCGGTGGCGATTGATGGTCTGCCAACCTTGCCGCTCCCTTTCTGGCCGATTGCCGCACTGTTGGTGGTTGCCTTTTGGTGTGGCGTAATGGCAACGATGCAGTGGGTTCGTCACAAAGAATCGACAAAATTACTCATTCTTCTCAAAACGCTCTTGAACTGGGTTCTTTTCCCTGCACAAAAATTGGCCGAAAGATTTGGGATAGAAACGCTTGGGATATTAACAACTGTCATTACCGCTGCGCTCCTCGCCGTCAGTGTCCTTCAATCGAGCTGGCTACTCTGTCTGCTGGGTCTGGGGCTAATCGCCTACATCGCAGTCCTCGCCCCCATCTATTGGATGGCTCTCTTATTATTGGGGCTACCCTTTTACTATCGCTTTGCCCTGCCCATTCTCCCCAATCGCCTCCTCAACCTGATTGATGTTGGGCTGTTAGGCGGTATTGTCATTGTCGTTTTGCATCAACTATATCGAAAGAGTCAAACGACGCCCGCTACGGTGGATGGCCCCCCCTCACGTAGTCCGTCCATTTGGGGCGGGTTGACATCTCCCTATACATGGCTGGCCCTATTGATTAGCTGGGCACTCATTTCTGTTTTTGCTGCTGACTATACTGAAATTGCGTTGCGAGAATGGCGTACTGTTTTTCTCGCAGGTGGACTCTCTGCCATATTGTTGGGAGGGGCATTCCAAGGTCACAATCGCCCCAAGTCATTCTGGATATTGGTCAACGCCTGGCTGCTCGGCGGGTCTGTTGTTGGTTTGGTGGGGATATGGCAATATGTCAGTGGCGACATGCTTATTTCCGCTGAGGATGTCTACCGTGTGCGTGCCTTTTATGGCTCGCCCAACAACCTTGCCATCTACCTCGAACGCACCGTCGCCGTTGGGCTTGCCCTCACCGTCTTTCTACACAACCCACGTCATCAAGGATGGTTTGCCCTGCTGACGCTTCCTCAACTGATTGCACTACGCCTCACCTACAGTCGTGGTGGATTATTCTTGGCGATGCCCATGATGCTACTTGTGTTATTATGGGGTGGATGGTATCTTCTATCAACGTGGCAACGTCAACGAGAAGACCCGAACACGGGCATCCTGTCCGTAGCGCGACCTATCAGCTATCATAGGCTCTGGTGGCTTGTCGCCATCGTCGTTATCACCTTGCTAACCATTTTCCCCTCAACCGACACAGTGCGCTTTCAACAAACCCTTGATTTTAACCAAGGCACGGGCTTTCTACGACGACAACTCTGGCAAAGTGCATGGGCAATGGCGCAGAATCACCCCCTCTTTGGGGTAGGTCCTGACCATTTTCTCTACGCCTTTCGCAACGAATACATTCTCCCCATTGCGTGGAAAGAACCCAATCTCAACCACCCACACAACTGGGGTCTTGACTTCTGGACAAGGCTCGGCGTCCCCGGCTTACTAATTGGGATTGGCTTTTTGACGACTGGCATGATGGGGTTAGGCCGGCTGCTTCGACGAGCCGCAACCCAACAGCCAAACATCGCCGTTCTCAGTTTAGGGTTGATAGCCGCGGCCTTCGCCGCACTCGCACACGGAACAATTGACATTAGCTATGCCCTGCCAGATTTGATGCTGGTGTGGGTCTTTTTATTCTACTTACCACAGTTATCGGTAGGTCGGTAATCGGTGGGTCAGTAATCGGTAGGTCGGTGGGTCGGTGGTCGGTGGGTCGGTAGTCGTTGGGTCGGTGGTCGGTGGGTCAGTAGATCGGGACGGATAGCTGACTTGCTGACAAGCTGACTTGCTGATAGCTGACTCGCTGATAGCTGACGTGCTGACACGCAATATGAAAATAAGGAGAAACAAACGATGGAACGCATCTGTTTTATGCTCAAAGTGAAAGAGGACCGCATCGAAGAGTACAAGGAACGTCATGCCGAAGTCTGGCCGGAGATGCTCGATGCACTACGGGAAACGGGCTGGCACAACTACTCACTCTTTATGCGCCCTGACGGACTACTCATCGGCTACGTTGAGACACCGGACTTTCAGGCGGCCTTAAATGGCATGGAATTGAAAGAGGTCAACGCACGCTGGCAGGCCGAGATGGGCGAGTTGTTTGAGTCGTTGGATGGCAAACGACCAGATGAGAGCATGGAGCCGTTGGAGCAGGTGTTTTATTTGGAATAGTGATGAGTGAACAGTGAATAGTGATGAGTGAATAGTGATGAGTGAAGTATCAACTCTTCAACCTTTTCACTATTAAGATGGAGAAAACAAGAATGGATGTAAAACAACGTGACTATCCCAAGGCTAGGGTGGGATTGTTTGCGATTGGGTTGGCGGCGTATTGGCCGCAGTTTCCTGGGTTAAAGGAGCGACTGGAGGGCTATTATGCGCATGTCGCTGACCAGCTTTCTGAGTTTGCCGATGTTGTGCGCATTGGGTTGATTGACACAGCGCAGGGCGCACATGCGGCGGGTACACGGCTTGCCAAGGAGGATGTGGACCTGCTGATTTGCCACACGGCGACCTATGCAACCAGTTCGCAGGTGTTGCCGATTGTGCAACAGGCCAAGGTTCCCGTGCTAGTACTCAACCTGCAACCAGTATCATCGCTTGACTACCCCAACGTGGATACGGGCGAGTGGCTGGCAAACTGCTCGACCTGCTGTGTGCCGGAGATCGCCAACGCCTTTCACCGCGCTGATATTGACTTTCAGGTCGTGTCGGGGATGCTCTATAACGATCAGCGCGTCTGGGACTCGCTCTTTGAGTGGTGTCAGGCGGCGACAGCGGGACGCGTCTTACGTGGCGCACGTTTTGGCTTCTTGGGTCACACCTACCCTGGCATGTTGGACATGTATTCGGACTTTGCCCAACACCATGCACAGATTGGCTCGCACGTCGAAGTGCTGGAGATGTGTGACCTCAAGGACCGTGTGGATGCCGTGACCGATGCTGAAATCGCCACCAAACTCGAAGAGACCCATGCGCTCTTCAATGTGATTGACTCGGCCAGCGATGAGGAATTGCGCCGTGCCTGTCGTGTCGCCGCTGGGCTGGATCGACTGGTGAGCGATTTTGAGTTGAGTGCATTGGCTTACTATTATCGTGGCAGCAATGACAATGAGTATGAACGCTTGGGTGCAGCACTGACACTGGGCAATACGATGCTGACAGCACGAGGTATTCCCGCAGCGGGTGAGGGTGATCTCAAGAATGCCGTTGCCATGAAGATCATGGATGTGCTGGGTGCGGGTGGCTCCTACACCGAGTTCTATGCAATGGACTTTGATGAGAGCTTTGTGTTGATGGGGCATGATGGCCCTGGACACATTGCCATCAGCGACCAGAAACCGATGCTGCGTGGGTTGGGTGTCTATCACGGCAAGTCGGGGTCGGGTGTTTCGGTTGAGTTTAATGTCAAGACGGGGCCTGTGACCATTCTGGGCTGTACCCAAACGCGTAATGGCAATCTCAAGTTTCTTTTTGCCGAAGGTGAGTCGCTGGCGGGACCCATCATGCAGATTGGGAACACCAACAGCCGCATTCGCTTTAATCTACCACCCGCTGAGTTTGTCGATGCATGGTGTGCGCAAGCACCGACGCATCACTGTGCGCTCGGTGTGGGACATGTGGCGGGTAAGTTGCAGAAGTTTGCGCGGCTCAAAGGGATGACGGGTGTGCGGGTAGCATTGTAGGAAACGTGGATACGGACAAACATACGCCACCGAATGAATTCGGTGTCTAGCACAGGAAGTACACTGAAGTGTACTAGACAGGTATCAAGATTAACCTGTTTTTAACAAGTTTGCTGTGTTAATATGGGGTTGCATGGGGCGGTAAACCCCATGTAGCTTATCCGTGTTTGTCCGTATCAGTGTTTAAAGTTCTTGATGGAATGATATGGCAAATAATGAAACCTTTCTCGCCAACCGCCTACGCAAACGGCAACGGCATCTGCGCAAATGGGCGCGGCGCAGAGGCGTGACCTGCTATCGGCTCTATGAACGTGATATCCCTGAATACCCGCTGATTGTGGATTGGTATGATGGCGAGGCCGTGGTCTGGCTCTATGAACGTACGCGTGATGAGTCAATCCGCGAGGCCAAGGCATGGAAGCAACAGGCACTGACCGAGATACGGGATGCGCTGGAATTGACGCGTGAGCAGGTCTTTGTCAAAGAACGGAAACGGCAGCAGGGCAGTGCGCAATATGAGAAATTGGAAAGTGATAACCAAGCTGAGGGAGAGAGCCATGTGCGGCTTGTGCAAGAGCAGGGGCTGACCTTTGAGATCAATTTGAGCGACTATTTGGACACAGGGCTGTTTCTGGATCATCGCAATACACGTGCTGAGGTGCGTGAAATTGCGGCGGGAAAATCCGTCCTCAACCTCTTTGCCTACACAGGCTCCTTCACCTGTTACGCTGCCGCAGGTGGCGCGCGTACCACAACCACCGTTGACCTCAGCCAAACCTACTGCGAATGGGCAAGGCGCAACCTTGCGCATAACGGCGTTGAGGCCAGCTTTGATCGAGGCAGCGATTATACTGTCACCCATCGACTGGTGCAAGCTGACTGTCACGCCTTTTTGATGGAGGCCATCCGCAACCGTGAGCAGTACGACATCATCATCTGTGACCCACCGACCTTTAGCAATACCAAACGCAAGGGCATCAGCGTCTTTGATGTCAACAAGGATTATCCGGGGTTGCTGAAAGCGTGTAGTGTCTTATTAAGCAAGACGGGCGTCCTCTATTTCAGCACGAATGCACGAAAGTTTAAGCTCGATAAAGCGCAATTGCCACAGCAGTTGATGGTCGACGAGTTGACGCCGAAGACGATTCCAGAAGACTTTCGCAATAAACAAATTCACCAATGTTGGCGGTTTCGTCAACGATCATGATAGCCAACGTGAGAGTATAGAGGGGACCTCCGGAATGTGTTCAATTTTTGCAAAAATTGAACACCTTCCGGAGGTCCCCTCTACACTCTCACGTTGGCTATCATGATCGTTGACGAAACCGCCAACATTGGTGAATTTGTTTATTGCGAAAGTCTTCTGGAATCGTCTTCGGCGTCAACTCGTCGACCATC